>NZ_JBQKJR010000102.1:0-5770 GCF_052117165.1 Agathobaculum sp. LCP25S3_E8 | reverse complement strand
TTTTTCTCCGCAAGCAGAGCTTTCCGTTCCTTGGATTTGTCCTTGATCTGCTGTACCAATCCCCCATAGCGTTCAAGCTCTGGCTTGACTGCCTTGACGCGCTTGACCATATTGTACTTGCCAACACCGATGTGGCGAAGTTGATAACTGAAAATCAGCATACTGCTGCGTATCTTCTCCATTGCTTCCGCTATGGCAGGAACGGTATTCTTTACCGCCTGCATCAGCTTCTTAACCGTTGCTTTCAGTTCCCGCAGCAGGGCATTGTCCGCCTTAATCTGTCGGTTGATTTCACAGCGGTCAGAGATAATGCCTTTTTTCTCCAACGCACAGGCAACCACACCCTCGTGAATGGTGGGCTGCTCAGTCAAGCCCCTGTCTGTATTGCTTCGGTGGTCAATGCGTTCTTCCCGTCCTGTACGCTCCAGATAGCGGTTGGACACATCCGCCCACGCTGCCCGCCATGCCACAAGCTGTTCCTCGCTGTTCCAGCGCTCGGAGATGGGATTCTGTCTGCCGTACTTCGTACTTTTCGGGTGCTTGTCCGCACGAACCAGCCCCTGCGTCTGGGCAGCAGATGGCGTCATATACACCTTCCTTTTGCCGACCTTGTAGGGATACTGCTTTTCCCAGCCCTCGTTCTGCGCTGTCTTAAACTCTGCGGCGGTGAACCCTCGTTCCTCGCCGTCTCTGATGCACAGATACTCTTTCTCGGTCTTGTACTGCCACTCGCCTTGCTCATCCAGCGGTCGCACGGTCAGAAGAATGTGGGCATGGGGATTATGACCGTCGGTGTCGTGAATTGCAGCATCGGCGCACATTCCATCGGCCACAAACTGCTCCCGAACAAACACTTGCAGCAGCTCGATCTGCTGCTCCCGGTTCAGCTCTATGGGTAGGGCGACGACAAACTCACGGGCAAGGCGGCTATCCTTCGTCTTTTCGGTTTCCTCCACAGCGTTCCAGAGCTTTTCCCTGTCCTGCCATTCCTGCGGGGCGTATTCCGGCAGAAACACTTTCTGCCAGACAAGTCCCTGCTTTCTTGTGTAGTCATGCTGAATCCCGTCGTAATCGTTATACAGGCGGGAGCAGCTCAGATAAGCGGAAGCGGCCACGGCGGAGCGGCCTGCGCCCCGGCTTACCACCTTCGCCTCCAGATGGTAAATCGCCATATCTCATTCACCCCCGTTTTTTCATTTTTCTGTTTCTCTTTCGCAAAAGAGAAAATGGACGGCAGCGCTGTGCCGTCCATCTCTGCGGGAAAGCTGCCGGCGGCAGGTTTTTGCAGGCAGTTGTCGCAAACAGGGTACAGGTTGTACCTCTGTTCACAAACGCAAAGCGGTTGTGATGGCGATAACTGCGTGGACAATGACAGCAGCTCACCCGTGCTGTGGCATTGTCCATACGGCTGTCGCAACAGCCGCAGCCCCCTCGGAGAGCGCACGATCCCGACCGATGGGAGGGATACCACCGCCCGCCAACGGCGGGTGGTGAGTAAGTGCGCCCTTCGGGATAAAAAAGAGGAAGGCCCCCGGTTTCCCGGAGACCTCCCAGCCGTTTTCAATCGTGTGCTGCCAGCTTTCGCCGCAGGTATTCTTCCAGATTATCAAGCCCTACCGCCTGTACTTCCGGCAGCACTTTTTCCAGCACAGCGCCCTCCTGAATGAGCCGCCTTGTCCGGGCTTTTCGCTCCTTCACCCGGTCCCGTGCCTGGGCTTCCTCCAAGCGGTGCTTTGCCTGCAACAGTTTCTTTTCTTCACTTGTCATAGATTTACCTCCGTTTCTGCCAGATCAGGTCGTAGCCCAGCACATCGGCCAGCTCCACAACCTCCTTGTAGCGGATGGATTCCCGCTGGAGTTTGGCCGACAGGTTGGAAACGCTGTCCGACCAGCCGTATTCCTCATGGAGCCGGTCAACTACCTCCTGCATGGTATATCCAGCCCGGACGATCTGTGCCTTAATCTCGTTGCGTACCGTCATCATCAAAAATCCTCCTAAATTTACTTGATAAAAAAGCGAAGCCGGTACGCCCTCTGGCATAACCACTTCGCTGTGTGGTGAAAAATCTCCTTGTCACCAAATCCGTTCAGAATCGCTGGTGTGATGTCCTGTCCATAGGTCGCACTTTCCGACTTTTCCATTTCGTGTGACTTGGCTTGAAATCGTGCATTTCCCCATGATTCCATGCACCCGGTTCACCGGGGCGAGAAGCACGGTTTCGCAAAATGATTTCTTCCAATAGACAAATACTTTTCGATTTCCACTTGCCTTGATTTAACATGGGGATTTGACCGGTGATTCTGACTGACATAGCCGCTGAATTGCTATAAAAGGGAGCACAACAGTCAATCAAAGCGTACGTACGTACACGGTTCAGCGCCGCCATTCCTCCGGCACATCTTCCGGTACGTACGTACGCATCGAATCACCGGAAAACACTGATATATGATTTCTCACCAGTACCTCAATCCCCAGAAATCCACGCACCCGCCGTCCGGCTGCGTTGGTCACATTGTTGCAGTATTCCAGATTGTAGCGGCTCTGGCAGGCGATCAGGGCTTCGCTGAAGCTGCGGGGCTTCAGGGCAGGCAGGTTGTTTTCGGTGCAGTAAATCTGGTATACCTCGTACAGTTCTTTGGAGCTGGCAGATAGATCGGCTTTCAGGCGAACATACCCGTCAGAATCCAGAAAATCATAGACATTGTTATTGTCCCGTTTGACTGCCTCCCGGTTCCCTCTGGTGCGGTCACTTTCGGTGAACTTGAAGTTATTAGCGGCCAGCCGCTGCAATCCCTCAAAAGCCCACAGCAGAATGCCCTCCACCTCGGCTTTCATCTTCTCCGCAAGGTCGGGATCATCCACACGGCCAGCTGGTTTTTCTTTCGTGGTCAGCACCAGCTGGCGGCGGTAAAATCCGTCGCTGCGGTCAAACAGCGCCTGCAAATCTCCGTTGGAGAATGCTAACAGCCGGGCGCACATCCATCCCTGATAGCTCTGTTTGCCCTTGCGCTCCAAATCCATCTTGCCCTGGGCGGTGACAATGGATTTCACATAGTTGGTCTGGCGCAGGGCCTCCATCCGCATATCGTCGTCCACGCACAGGAGGATATGTTCCAGGTCAGCACGGGCAAAACGGTTCTCGGATATTTTCCCGATGCTGCCATCCTTCATGTTGGAGCCGAACAAAGTTCCCAGAACAGCGCCGATCTGCGACTTGCCCTCGCCGCCGCTGCCCTTAATGACCATCATCCGTTGTCCCTTGTTGCTGGGAATCAGGCAGTAGCCGATATATTCCTGCAAGGTTGGGATGTCCTCCGGGTAGAGAAGGCCATCCAGAAATTGCAGCCAGAGGGCAGGCTTTGGGGCGTTGGAGTTGTAGGCCACGGGGAAACGGTTGCGGACGATTTTCGGCTTTCCATCCGCAAAGGTCCCATCCAGAAAAAGCGTCCCATTGGAAAGGTGAATCCGGTCCGGCTCCGGGGGAAAATCCTCTGCCAGTGCCGCCAGCTTCATCAGCTCCACAATGTTGCTGATTTTGCGGGGAATGTTGCTGACCGCACAGTATTTCAGCTCTTCAAAAATCTCTCCCCGCAGGGGCAACTCATCAGTCACACGGCCTTCGGGCGTGAAAAAAGCCCCGTTTGTGAAGATGATCTTGTGCGTCTGCAAGAACTCCTCACAAAACAGGGCTTCGTTGATGCTTTTTCCATCAAACCAGACGGGCATCCCGTCAAGCTGCGTTTTGTTTTTCATGGGCATCGTCCTCCTTTTTCAGCCTGTCCAGCCGTTCCTCCAAACCGGCAATCAGGCCATCCTTGTTCAGCATTTCAACAATTTTCACCCGCTGTTCCAGCTCAGCGGCAATGAGCAAATCCGCCAGATACTCCACATAGTCCAGCATCTGACAGGCTTCCACAAACCGATCATCCAAAGTATCTTCCGCTGTCTTGGGTGCGTACTGCACCTTCCAGCTTTCCAGCAGATGCAGATAATCACACAGCACTCGCAGGCAGCGTACTTCCTCCTGCCGGTATGCTTTCAGCAGGGGACGCTCCGGTTTGGGCAGGGCAGCTGCCACAGGCGGCTTGTCCGGGCCAATCCCAAAATCCTGTGCCAGCTTCTGCGCTGCCTCGTAACTGCTCAGGGCAAACAGCCTCGCCACAAGGTCAATCACATCGCCGGTGGCCCCGCAGCCGAAGCAGTAAAAATACCGTTCGTTCAGCTTCATGCTGGGGTGCCGGTCCTCATGGAACGGACAGCTGCACATCCCGTTTCGGTTGACTTGCAGCCCATAGTGTTCCGCCGCATCCGGCACACAAATATTCTGTTTTACCAGTTCAAAGAGTGTCATAAAAAACCCCTCCGTTTCAGGGCATAAAAAAGCGGCCTGCCCGGTTTATTGGGGCAGGCCGCAGTCCTTATGCAGTTTGTGATGTTTCCGTTTCTTTGGCTTTCCGCTTTTCCTGCCGGTAGAACTTCTCCCGGCAGGCGGGTTTGCAAAATTTAGCGTTGGGGCGGACAGACTGGAACGGCTCTCCGCAGCACTGGCACACCAGCTGGTACGGTTCACCCGGAACGATCAGCCCCTCGGCAATCTTCTGTTTGCGCTCCTTCTGGCGCAGGTATTTTTCATGGTCACGGATGCGCTTCTGGCGGCGCTTTTCCTCCGCAGCCAGTTCTTCCTCAGTGGGTTCGGGCATGGGCACTTCAAACTTCCCGATAAAATTCAGATAAATTTCAATTTCCTGCACCCGTTCCCCGGTGCTTCGGTCCGGGGCATGGACCAGAATTTTCTCCACAAATTCATGGAGCATGGGGGCAGTCAGCTCGGTGAAATCCGTATATTTCTGTGCCAGCGCCAGAAAGTGGCTGGCACGGTCCGTGTCCTCGTGAAACTGGTCCAGCTGCGCCTGCTCGGAGGCAAGCAGCTGTTCCAGCTCGGCCTGTTCCTTCTCATATTCGGCACAAAGCAGCTCGAACCGTTTTTCCTCCAACTTGCCCATGGCATAGGTTTCATACAGCTTTTTAATCAGCACGTCCAACTCGGCACTGCGCCTGCGCTCCTTGGCGACCTTGCGTTTCAGCTCCTTTGCCGCTTCCTGCTGGCGAACCTGTGAAATGCTGCGAACTTTCTGAATAAATTCCTCCTTGTTCTGGATGGCATAGCTGGCGGTAGTGCGGATGGTTTCCAGAATCAGGGCATTCAGAGCCTTAGTGCTGACCGTGTGAGAAGAACACATCTGAGTTTCTCGCTCAAAGGTCAGGGTGTAGGTGGAGCAGCTGTAAAAATCCACGGAATATTCCTGCCCGTCCTTTTTGCGCTTGCCCCGGTGGTTATACATTTTGGCTCCACAGTCAGCACAAAACACAAGGCCGGTCAGGGGATTGGCGACGCCGGTGGTATCTGTCCGGCGCACCGTCCGCTTCACCTGCTGGGCGAGCTGCCAGGTTTCCGGGTCAACAATGGCCTCGTGGGTGTTCTCAAAGATCAGCCAGTCGGACGGATCATTTTTTACCCGCTTATCCCGATAGGACTTTTTGGAGGACCGGAAATTGACGGTGTGCCCCATATACTCCGGCTTGGCCAGCATGGAGCTGACCGTAAAACCGTACCAGTCATAGGGTCGGCTGGTGTCCACGGTGTTTTTCCGGCAGCCCCTGCCGTTGCGGGCCAGATAATAGGCGGGGCACTCCACCTTTTCCTGTGTGAGTATCTTGGCGATCTCATGGGGGCCGTGCCCCTCCACCGCAAGCCGGAAGATCCGCCGC
>NZ_JBQKJR010000101.1:0-5912 GCF_052117165.1 Agathobaculum sp. LCP25S3_E8 | reverse complement strand
CTGCCGCAGTTTTCCTGCGTTCCGCTACGCTCCACTTCGGAAAACTGCGCTGTATTACCATGCTTTTCAGATTTTGGGTGTTTCCAGACTGCACATTTCTTGACATTTCCAGGGAACCGGCAAAATGAACACCGAAACGATACAGAAATCACTATTGATGCAGAGATATTTGCAGGGAAATTATAAATTCAATTTCAATTTGTCGAATTGACAAACTATTAAAAAATTAAATAACCCGCCGCCCATCAACGGCACACCCAAGCAGGAAATCTGAAAAGGTATCCTGCTATTTTTTTGCCCCGAATCCGGGAGAAAGGAGGACGTACTCTTGCCATGCCCGCATTGTAAAATCACCATCATCAAGCGGAGCAACAATGAATCCGCTGTTTCTGCCGCCGCCTACCAGAGCGGCGAGAAGCTGTTCTCTGAATATGACCAGGAACAGAAATACTATCCCTACAAGAACGAAGTCACCCACAAAGAAATCATGCTCCCGCCCCATGTGCCGCCGGAGTTTGCAGACCGCAATACTTTATGGAACTCAGCCGAAGCGCAGGAAAAACAATGGAACTCCCAGCTTGCCCGGAGATTCGTGCTTGCCATCCCAAGGGAAATCCCGCCGGGACAGTACGCCGACCTTATCCGTGACTACTGCCGGGAGTTTTTTGTTTCCAAAGGCATGATTGCCGACTTTGCCATCCATGACAAGGGGGACGGCAACCCACACGCCCATATCCTGCTCACCATGCGGGCGATGGACGAAAAAGGCAAATGGCTCCCCAAGAGCCGTAAAGTGTACGACCTTGACAAGAACGGGGAGCGCATCCGGCTTGCGTCCGGCAGATGGAAAAGCCATAAGGAGAACACAGTAGACTGGAACAACCGGAAGTACGCCGAAATCTGGCGGCAGGGATGGGCGGACACGGCCAACCGCTATCTGGAAGCCAATGACCGCCCGGAACGGCTTGACCTGCGCTCCTATGCCCGACAGGGGATTGACCAAATCCCTACCGTCCACATGGGAGCGGCCGCCTGCCAGATGGAGAAGAAAGGAATCCAGACCAACATCGGCAATCTGAACCGGGACATCAAAACCGCCAACCGGCTCATGCAGTCCATCCGGCAGATGGTACGGAGCCTAAAGGGATGGCTGTCTGACTTAAAAGAGAAAAAGGCTGTATTACTGGAAGCATTGGAGCAGGCGAAGGAGCCGACACTCCCGGAACTGTTATTCCGGTATCTGGAACAGCGGAGTGGGGAACGTGCCGACTGGACTTCCAGAGGGAAGCTGAAAGGAACCGTTGCCGATTACAATAAAGTGCAGGCGGCGATGGACTTCCTGCGGAAAAAGGGAATCTCCACCGTGGAGAGCCTTGACACCCGGCTGGATGAAATCGGCCAGACCGCTGTTTCCGTCATGGGGAGCATGAAAAAAAGCGAGAAGCGGATAAAAGCCATCAATACCATGCTCTCCTACATTGACAAATACGAAGCCGCCAAGCCAGTCCATGCGGAGTATGCCGCCATCGGCTGGAAGAAGAAAAAGGAGAAGTTTGCGGAGAGCCACCGGGAGGAACTGGACGCTTATAATGCCGCCATCCGGTATTTGAAAGCCAACCTGAAAGGCAATTCCTACTCCCGCAAAGATTTGGAAGCGGAACGGGAACAGCTTGCCGCCGCCCTGCCCGGACAAAAGAAGGAACTGGAAGCGGTTCAGGCAGATGTGAAGGTGCTGCGTGACGTGCGCCACTGGCTGAATCAGGTTTTGCCATCCGAGCAGTACCGCCAGACCGCCGAGCCGGGGAAGAAACCATCCGTACAGGAGAGCCTGAAAGGGCGGCAGGAACGCATCCGGCAGGAGCAGGCAGGGAAACAGAAGCCGCCCCGGACACAGAAACAACAGAATATGGAACTTTAAACAGGCACTTGTTTTGTGATTTGAAATCGCTGGCAGGTGCCTTTTTCATTATCAGGAGGGAACGCCTATTGAACGTATTTGAAGCCGTGAAGCAGTCCGTCACCACAAGGCAGGCTGCGGAGCGTTATGGAATCAAAGTAAACCGGAACGGGATGTGCGTCTGCCCGTTCCACAACGATAAGAACCCAAGCATGAAGGTTGACCGCCGCTTTTACTGTTTCGGCTGCGGAGCCACCGGGGACGTGATAGATTTTGTTTCCCGGCTCCATGGTATCAGCAGCAAAGAAGCCGCCCTTATGCTGGCACAGGACTTCTCTATCCCTTATGAGGATGGGAGGAACGGCAAAAAGCAGCCCATAAGGCCACGCTTGCGAAAAGAAACGGAGGAACAGAAATTCAGGCACATGGAGCGGCACTGCTTCCGGGTGCTGTCCGACTATTACCATCTCCTGCGCCGCTGGAAGGAGGAATACGCCCCACGCCAGCCGGATGAAGCGTGGAACCCCCGGTTTGTGGAAGCCCTGCAGAACATGAGCCGGGTGGAATACCTGATGGACGTGCTTCTCTCCGGGGACATTCAGGAGCGGGCGGCGCTTATCACAGGACACGGAAAGGAAGTGAGGAACCTTGAAAGACGGATGGCAGAATTTACCGCCCCAGATACGGCAGGAAACAGCGAACATGGCAGACAGCGCAGAGCCGCCCCGGAGCGTTGAGGAAGTAAAGGCTATGCTGGAAACCACCGAAAAAGGCGGTTTCCGCAACAGCATGAGCAACTGCCTGACCGTGTTCCAGTGCGACCCGCTCCTTTCCGGGGCGGTTGCCTACAACCTGCTGACCGACCGCACCGATATTTTAAAGCCAATCGGCTACAAAAGAACTGCCGGAAGCCCCATGACCGACACGGACATGAAATATATCCGGCTGTATCTGGAAAAGACCTATGGCCTGACAAGCGAGAAAAAGATACAGGACGCCGCCGCCCTTGCCGCCGATGAGAACAGCTACCACCCTGTCCGGGATTATTTAAACGGCCTGACATGGGACGGAACCGAACGGATACGCTCCTGCCTGCGTCACTTTCTGGGAGCCGGTGAGGACGAGTATACTTTCCAATCCCTGCGCCTGTTTTTGTTGGGAGCCATCCACCGGGCATTTTCCCCCGGCTGCAAGTTTGAAGTCATGCTCTGTCTGGTGGGCGGGCAGGGAGCCGGGAAGTCCACCTTCTTCCGCCTGCTGGCAGTCAAAGACGAGTGGTTCTCCGATGACCTGCGGAAGCTGGACGATGACAACGTATACCGCAAACTCCAAGGCCACTGGATAATCGAGATGTCGGAGATGATTGCCACCGCAAACGCCAGGAGCATAGAGGAAATCAAGTCATTTTTGAGCCGCCAGAAGGAAGTCTACAAGATACCCTATGAAACCCACCCGGCAGACCGTCCAAGGCAGTGCGTGTTCGGCGGGACATCCAACGCCCTTGACTTCCTGCCCCTTGACCGTTCAGGAAACCGCCGCTTCATTCCTATACAGGTATGCCCGGAACAGGCGGAAACACACATTTTAGAGGACGAAGCCGCTTCCAGAGCCTATCTGAATCAGGTATGGGCGGAAGCGATGGAGATTTACAGGAGCGGCAGGTGGAAGCTGACATTCAGCCCGGAAATGGTGCGCCATTTAAAGGAACACCAGCGGGACTTCATGCCGGAGGACACCAAGGCCGGTATGATACAGGCTTTCCTTGACAGCTACCCCGGCGATACCGTCTGCTCCAAACAGCTTTACAAAGAAGCCCTGAACCATGACTTTGACGAGCCGAAACAATGGGAGATACGGGAAATCAACGAGATAATGAACCAGTGCATCACTGGCTGGAATTATTTCTCCAACCCCCGGATGTTTGCCGGGTACGGCAGGCAGAAAGGATGGGAACGGGAAAACGCACGGACAGAACCGGCAACGGACAGCGGCAACGGGACGGAAAAAATCCCGGAAGGATTTACGCCGGTGCCGGAACAGATGGAGCTTCCATTCTGAAAAAATCCGGGCAGGGACAGCCCGTTGCACACTCCGTTGCTATCCCGTTGCCGACCCGGTTGCCGGGAAAAATCCCGTAACTGCGGGCTTTTCTCCCCTTTAACAACCAAAGCAACAGAAAAATAAAAGAAAAAGTATAAAATAACCCAGCCGCCAGACAAGGATTAGTTCCAAGGTTTTTTGAAGCCCGTTGCCGGACTTCGTTGCCGCTATCCCCTGTCTGGCTGTTTTCATGTATGGAGGACAACTGCCTATGGCGAAAAATAAAACAGAGATTCATGTCACCACAGTATTTGACGGCGAACTGGATGCTACGGACGTTTTCGTGAGCCTTATCGCACAGAAACACACCAGAAAAACAGATAAAGAATATCTTGCTAAAACACAAGAAATGAGATATAATAAAGACGAGGTTCAAAGTGACCGTGTTCCGTCTGGATTGTGTGGGTAAACGGTTATGATGAACGGATTAGATTATGACGTGATTGGCACGGCGCTTGCCGGGGGATTCCGGGCAGCTATCTATTGCAGGCTCTCGAAAGACGATGACCTTCAGGGCGAGAGTGCCAGCATCGCAAACCATGATGTAATGTATAGAGGGTGGAATACACCAAAAAACATTACATCATGACTGGCGGCTCATTTGTGGCGAATGAAAAGACAGTTATGATAAAGGAGGAATGCCCTCAAACCTACCGTAACTGTCAACCACATTCCCGCGAAAGGAGCCTTGTATGGAACTGACTTACACCAAATGCGGCGACTATCTCATTCCCGACCTTGTGTTATCGGACACCAAAGAGTACCATATCGGGAAATATGGCCGGTTGCGCCGTGCCTACTTAAAAGAACACCGGCCCATTCTGTATACCGATCTCATTGTCACTGAAAAGCTGTTTCCCCATTTGGAGGAAATCGACACCGCCTGCCGGGAGCGTCTGGAAATTATCGAAAAAGTCATGATGCAGCAAGAGAGCGTCACAGAAGCCCTGAAAGCTGCCGACCAGATGGCATGGGTGCGCTCCATGAACTCCATCCACAACAGAGCCGAGGAAATCGTCCTGGCGGAGCTGGTCTACTGTTGAGGGAGGGAACGCTATGATTTTGGAAGCCATGTATAACGGAGAGTTTTATCCCTGTGAAACGGTAGTGCCCACGTCCTCGGAATACCGCAAGGCGGTCCAAACCTGTGCGGCGTTGATGGAGCAGCTATCCCAGCGGCTCAGCAAAGAGGACTATGCGCTGGTGGAAGAACTCCGGGCGCAGAACGCTATCGCCCAGTGTGAGGAAAGTGAGAGCCATTTCAAGTATGGCTTTTCGGCTGGGCTGATCGTCCAGCAGGAAGCCCATGAACAGCTGCAAAACAAGAAATAAGCGATGAACGAAAAAGCCCACGCAGCCGGAAAGAGAACCGGTGGCGTGGGCTTTCTGCGTATATGGTTATTCTGTCAGATCATCCGAAGTTTCCGCAACCAGCCGGTCAAAGTCGCTCTGATAGGTCCGATCCTGCAATACCCGGAACTTTTCAAACTCTTTCTCAGCAAAGGCTTTGGCAATGGCGGCAGTCACCTTGCCTTTATCATGCAGAATATCTTCCTCGTTGAACTGTAAAAATGCGTCAAGCCGTTTGACCCAATCGGCCATATACATGACATTCCCCCGGCGGGCCTGCCGTTCCGCATAGTCCAGGTACATGGTGACGATCTCGTTCAGGTTTCGCATTTCCGTTTCGTTCAGATAGTTTTTGGCAACGGTGACATCCGATTTGCGGATGCGGCCTTTGGGGGCGTTTTTCCATGTGGTCAGCCCCATGTTGGGCTTGGTGCTGTCGGCACGGCCATATACAATCTCGGCGGCGGTATGATGGGTGACCGCATAGTGGAGCTTGTTCTGCACCGTGGCGAAAAACTCCTTTGTGATAGGACTTTCCACATCGTAGTCGGCGCTGCACTGGGAA
>NZ_JBQKJR010000100.1:0-6134 GCF_052117165.1 Agathobaculum sp. LCP25S3_E8 | reverse complement strand
GGTTGTGGAAGGAGAAGTCTTCTCCATTCATGTTTGTACTTTTTTGGCCTTTATACGCCAGAAACCCGGCTTATGCCTGACGCATAGGCCGGGTTTCTCGACAGACTGAGGGTACTGGGAGTTTCTCTCCCAGTACCCTATTCGGTCAAATTTGTTCCTGCAGCTCCAATAATGGTCCCTTTAAATCAAAATAAGCGGAAGTCATATTTGTAATAATTACCTGATTTGCCTTGGGATGCTGCACAAAGTATTCCAAAATCAGCGCATCAATGTGGTCTAGCGCCTGTGCGGGTTTCTGCTGACAGAGATAGTCCCCTTCAGGCAGCACTTCTAGGTTGGTGACATCCTCTTTCTGCTGAAGAACCTCCAGAAAAATATCGGTATCAATACGTTCCCCCTGCCGCCGGGCGATCAGTCCAATGGGAAAAGTAAAGGCGGGCAACAGGCCCATAGATTGCCCGCGTAGAAAAATTTCCGTGGAGCTTTGTTTAAATTCTAATTCTCCGCCAGAGGGAGTAAAAGGTGACCGCAAAATAAGCCGCTGGCGCAGATGCCGTCGATAAACACCCTCCTGTTCCTGATAGCGCTGGTTTTCTTCGATTCGGCGGAGTGCTCCCTCCATCTGCTGCATGGTATTACGAAGGTGAGCAAGCTTCTCCAGAGCCTTTTGTTGTCCATCTTGAAGCAGCTGCCGGATATCCAATGTCTGGTCAGGCTTCCGATATTGCTCCGCGTCCCGTAAAGGGATGTTCAGTTCCAGACACATTAAAATCATGTCCAACTCCACCAGTTGCTCCAGAGCATAGTACCGATAGCCTGTTTCTTCCTCAACATGGGCAGGGAGCAGGGCACCAATCCGCTCGTAATATCGCAGCGACTTGGGATTTACATTGCGTAGTCTGGCAAAGTCGCCAATAGAAAGATAGCCTTGCATCCGCGATTCCTCCTTGGATACCACTTGACTTTCCTATTATGGGAAGGTCTATTTTATTATTATATAGCAAACTGCAGGCTATTACCAGATAAAGGAGAGGAAAGAATGATTTATCGGACCAATGGCACCTGCGCCAAAGAAATTAAATTAGAAGTAGAACATGGCATGATCCAGTCAGTAGAATTTGTATTGGGCTGCCCTGGGTTTACTCAGGCGCTGAGCCGCCTGCTGGTGGGGATGCGTGTGAAGGATGCAATCGCACAGCTGAAAGGGATTCAATGTCTGGATAAGGGGACTTCCTGTCCAGATCAACTGGCGCTGGCGCTGGCACAAATCCAAGAAACAGAAGAAAACCAGTCCTGAAAACTTTTTTCTTGCCGACATATCGCCTTTTTACAGACAATGCCCTCGCGTGTTGACTGTATCAAAACAAAAATGCGTTTCCTTTCTGGAAGCGCATTTTTTTATACCAATTTTCCATTAGTCGATATTTTGTGAACAGATAATGGAGATACGCGTAGATAGCTGGTCCTCCTGCGGGGAATTTCCTTTGTGCAGCAGCTCGCGCAGCAGGATGAGCGGAAGATAGCCTTGCCGAACCATATCCTGCGTGATTGTGAAGTCCAGGCTGCCCTCCTGTAGCAGCTGCTTGGTACGCGCGGACACATCGTGCGCGACCACATGAATCCGTCCAACCGCTCCGGCCTGCCGCAGCGCATCAGTGCAGCCGGTCACGCTCCGGTTGACCATATAAATTGCTGCCAAATCAGGCGTATCATGCAGCGCCTTTCGCACTTTATCACAGGTCAAGCGGTAATTATTATAAGTTTCCGTAATCTCGATCTGCGCGGCGGCAACACCCAGCTCATGCATGCGTGCACAAAAGCCGTCCAACCTCGTCCGATGTCCGTGGTATTCCAAATTACCCACCATTGCCAAAATGCGCGCGCTATGCGGCACACATTTGCTAAGCAGTTCGGCCGCAATCCGACCGCTTTTTGCATAGTCCTGTCCGACAAAACACAATCGCTTACTGCCCGGCAGATCGGAATTGAACGTGATGCATGGAATACCGCGATCGGCCAGCTCGCCAACCTTTGCCTCAATCGAAATATCGTTGAGCGCACACAGCGCAATGCCTTGCGCACCCCAATCGACCAGTGTATCCAAATGCTCAATACACTCGATTGGAAGATCGGTCTCGCACACACACACGTGAATTTCGACACGATACGGTGCCAGCTCACGCCGCGCCCTTGCAATGCCCTCGCTCACCTCATTTTTGAAGCTGCCTGTCCAGTTGGGCAGAAGCACACCCAACCGCAATGGCGGAAAAGCCTCCGGCTGCTCGACCGCCTGTGCGTGCCGCGGCGGTACATAGCCTGTTTCTTCGATCGCCTTGAGGATGCGTGCGCGCACCTTGGCGCTCACATATGAGCGGTTGTTAATCACGCGGTCCACCGTGCCGCGCGAAACTCCAGCCCGCTCGGCAACCGTCTGAATAGTTGCTCGTCTGCTCATAAAAATCCCCACCTATTGCTGCTGAAGTAGTTGTGTTTCATTATAGCACACGTTCTGTGCATTCTGCAAATTCATTTATCAAAATCCGTGTGTTTCTTATATATATGTGCTATTGCACACATATAACAAATCCATCCCCATAATATGTTTATGGCATAAATCAGCGTATTTTATTACATATAGCTGATGTATCTACACAAATTCTTTTGCAATTCATGCAAAACCAGTGTGTTTTCATTGTGTATAATGGCTAACGACATGTCCTCAAAGTTCTACACCACTTATTCTTTAATTTTTTTGGCATTAAACACAGCTTTTTTTCACTTAAATTGTCATATTTTCATATTTATCGATGAACTAGCAATTTTCTTCTTTAAATTTATCTGCTAAAACCGATTGACATATCTCTTAATCTTCATTACAATAAGCACACAAACAGCACATAACACATAATAGCACACAAAAGAGAAAGGATGAAAGACATGACAAAGAAAAACTGGTTTGCAGCTTTCCTGGCTGGTTCACTCGCCCTGACTCTGACTGCTTGCGGCGGTGATGCCAACCAGGAGCAAAGCGGCGATGCCTCTGCAAGCACTCCCTATGAGATCAGCATGATTCTCAAGACCAATGCATCCGAGTTCTGGCAAATTATTCAGGCCGGTGCAGAAGCCTACGAAAAGGAACATCCCGATCTGGTCAAGCTGTCTATCAAGGGGCCTCCGGGAGAAACCTTTTACGAAGAGCAACTGAACATGATCACCACTGATCTTTCGGTCGACTCTTACGACGGCTATTTGATTGCTCCGCTGCAATCCGAAGCGGTTGCCACTGCAATCGCCAACACCGATAAACCGGTCGTCGCTTTCGACACGAACATTGACTCGGATAAGTGCTTGAGCTTTATCGGCACCGGCAACAAGGAGGCTGCCAAGGAAGGCGCAAAGGCCGCTGTAGCAGCTGCACAGGCGGCTGGCTGGGAAGAGATCAAATGCATTGAGATCGCCGGCGTGCAGGGCGACGCAACCAACACCGCCCGCATGGAAGGCTACCGCGAAGGCATCACCGAGGCCGGAGGCGAATTTCTGGATAACGAAGTGCAGTATGCCAACGCCACGGCCGATCTCGCCGTCACATCGATGGAAGCCATCATGAATAAATTCCCGGATGGTATCGCCATTATCTGCTCGAACAATGATGACATGGCGCTGGCTGCCGCACGCACCGCAGAGGGCAATCCAGCTTATGCTAATACCATCTTTCTGGGATTTGATGGCCAGAAATCCGCAGTAGAAGCCGTTCTCAGCGGCGAACTGACCATGACTGCCGCACAGAACAACTACGACATCGGCTACAAGGCAGTCGAGACCATGGTGAAGATCCTGCAGGGCGAGGATTACGACGAAGTTGTTGATACCGGCACGCAGATCATCACTCAAGAAAATGCACAGGAACGTCTTGACCGCTTTGCGGAATGGATGCCCTAATCCATTTTCCCATCCCCAATTTAGTTACCTACAACTCTCTTTTATTTTAAAACGCTCCAACGTTTTTCCAACTACCGACTCTCTACCCTATTGAACGCTCCAACGTTTCAATTTGTACCTACCTCATGATATTCGAACCAATCCAGAAAGGAGAATTCTCTTTATGAAAGTTGGCATTATCGGCGCGGGCCGCATCGGCAAGGTCCATGCCAAGAACATTTCCATGTTTGTGCCGGAGATGGAGATCAAAACCATCGCCGACCCGTTCATGAACGAGCAGACCGAAGCGTTTGCCAAGCAGTGCGGCATTCCCAACTGCACCAAGGATGCAAACGACATCCTGAACGATCCCGAAATCGAGGCTGTTCTGATCTGCTCCTCGACCGACACGCACTCCAAGTACATCATCGAAGCGGCACACGCCGGCAAGCACATCTTCTGCGAAAAGCCGATCGACTACGATCTGGCCAAGGTGCATGCCGCGATCGACGCGGCCAAGCAGGCCGGCGTCAAGCTGCAGATCGGCTTCTGCCGCCGCTTTGACCACAACCATCGCGCGGTTTACGACATGGTGCGCGACGGCAAGGTCGGCAAGGTTAACATCATCAAAATTTCCTCGCGCGACCCAGAACCGCCCCCGGTATCCTATGTCAAGGTTTCCGGCGGCATCTTCTACGACATGATGATCCACGACTTCGATATGGCGCGCTTCCTCGCGGGCAGCGAAGTCACCGAAGTGAACGCCATCGGCTCGGTGCTGGTCGATCCCGGCATTGGCGAGGCGGGCGACGTGGACACCGCTCTGGTCACGCTCAAGTTTGAAAACGGCGCCATCGGCGTGATCGACAACAGCCGCAAGGCCGTTTATGGTTATGATCAGCGTGTCGAGGTATTCGGCTCGGAAGGCTGCGCCGAGGACCAGAACGATACTCCCAACACCGCAGTGCTGTCCACAGCGGACGGCGCGGTACACGGCGTAGCATATAAGGTCATGTGGGACCGCTATACTGGCGCATTTGTGGCCGAAATGCAGGCGTTTGCGGACGCTGTTACCAATGACAAAGAAACCCCGGTTACCGGCGAAGACGGTCTGTATCCGGTCCTGATGGCAGCTGCCGCCACCAAGTCGCTGCACGAGAGCCGTCCGGTCAAAATTTCCGAAATTGAATAATGAAACCGCGGGTGGTATGATGGTGTTGATAACACCATCACCACCCGCACACTACCCATCAGGAGGACTGATCACAATGGCACTGAGAAAATGCGCGTGCATCGACACGCTGTACACCGAACTGGACTGGCTGGACCGTTTCCAGGCGGCCAAGGACGACGGTTTTGAAGCCGTAGAATTCTGGGATTGGCGCATCCGCGATCTGGATGCGACCCGTGCCGCCGCGGAAAAAGCGGGCATCTCCATTTCCGGCTTTAACGGCGATGCGGACTATTCGCTCGTCGATCCGACCCATAAGCAAAAATACATCGACTATCTCAAGCAGTCGATCGCTGCCGCGAAAAAGGTCGGCGCTACCAGCGTGACCATTCACTCCAATGCGCTCGGTGAAGGCGGCATCGTAGTGGACCACTATGACAACCTGTCGCACACGGTCAAGCTGTGCTCGATGTACGACATGCTGCTCGACTGCGCCAAACTCGCGGAGGCCGAGGGCATCAACCTCAACCTTGAGGCGCTCAACATCACGACTGATCACGTCGGCAACTTCCTTGCGACCACCCAGATGGGCGCGGAGATCGTCCGTCTGATCGGCTCGCCGCGGCTCAAGCTGCTGTATGACGTATACCATATGCAGATCAACGAAGGCTGCATCTGCGACACGATCACCAAGTACGGCGATACGTTCGGCCACATCCATGTGGCGGACGCGCCCGGCCGTCACGAACCGGGCACTGGCGAAATCAACTACAAAAAGGTAATCTCCCACCTCGAAGCCTGCGGCTACACCGGCCGCGTCGGCTATGAGTTGTTCCCACTGACCGATACCAAGACCGCCGTTAAGGCGATTATGGAAAACGCCTAAAAACAATCGTATCCGAAAAGCAAAAGGCTGCCTTTCAGGCAGCCTTTTGCTTCAGTCTGTCGAGAAACCCGGCCTATGCGTCAGGCATAAGCCGGGTTTCTGGCGTATAAAGGCCAAAAAAGTACAAACATGAATGGAGAAGACTTCTCCTTCCACAAC
>NZ_JBQKJR010000099.1:0-6146 GCF_052117165.1 Agathobaculum sp. LCP25S3_E8 | reverse complement strand
CATCCCGATCCATTTTTCCTCGTTCCAGCATTGCTCTCACCACCTATTCCTATTTTACCGCGCTCAAACGAAAAAGCCCAGCTTTTGCTGGACTTTTTCGACAGACTGACCCCCCTCATCCCATGGGATGAGGGGGGTGTCGCTTTTCTCAATGTGAAAAAATATTGTGCGGTTCATCTGGACAATCACAGCTTTACTGCAAATCTTTTTCTTCCGACGCAGCATTGGATGTCCAAATCGATTGGGCAAAACTCGCCCGATATGCCCGGGGCGTCATAGCTTTTTGCCGTTTAAAGACTCGTCCAAAATAGCTTACATCGCCAAATCCACAGGATAAGGCCACTTCTGTCACACTGCATCGCGTTGCGCAAAGCAATTCCGCAGCACATTCAATACGGTAATAGAGTAAATAATCAATCGGGGTTCTGCCAGTGATCTGACGAAACACCCGACAAAAATATTTCGGCTCCAATGCCGCTTCATAAGCCAGATCCTCTAATGTCAGAGGCATTGCATAGTCTGTGCGGATACGTCGAAGCACACGTTTGATGGCTTGTGTACGTCGCATATCCTGCCCTGTGCCCGGCAACGGTGGACGATAAAGCCGATGGGAAATCATCTGCCCCAGCAGCTGCCACAAATATCCCATTGTGGTAAACTCATACCCCGGCTGTTCATTTGCCATAGCCTGATAAAGACCGTTCACCAACAGGGCGGGAGGCGAGCCTGCAGAGAATACCGCCTGCAATTTCGACCCATCTGCCAGCAGGCCATTCAATTGCTGACGACAAATACCACCCATACCGGTGAGAAACCGATCCAGATCGAATACCACACATACGTATACACAGTGCTCCGGCAGTCCCCCATGAATGGTATCTTCTCCAATCATCATGCAGTCTCCGCGATGAAGATCTATATGCTGTCCCTCTACAGAAAGATGAAAAACACCATCCAATACAGCAATCAATTCATGTTCCATATGCCAATGAAACGGCATCTTATATCTTGGGTGTGTGGAATCCACTTGATAGAGTGCAATGGGAAAATCAAAGGTACCGCGCACGGCCTGCTCATGACTGGCCAAATATCGCATTTCATCCCCTCCAAAAGTGAATATAATCCGAGTTATTCTGATTATATCACAAGACAGCTTATGCGGCAATCCGCTATACTTCATATAGAAATATAAGCAAAGGAGTGTTTCCGGGATGGATATCAACCTCATCAAAGAACAAATCTGCGATGTTTGCCACAAAACCTGGCAATTGGGCTGGGTAGCGGCCAATGACGGCAATGTATCAGCACGGCTGGAAGACGGCACTTTTCTGTGCACACCAACCGGTATGAGTAAGAGTTTCATTACACCGGAGAAATTAATCCGAATCAATCATGCCGGGGAAATATTGGAAGGCGCAGAAGGCTTACGTCCCTCCAGCGAAATCAAAATGCACCTGCGCTGCTACGAAAAGCGGGAAGATGTATGGAGCGTGATCCACGCACATCCTCCGGGCGCCACGGGCTTTGCAGTAGCACACAAAGCAATGGACATGTATAACATGATCGAGGATGTAGCTGTGATTGGCAGTGTACCGCTGACTCCTTACGGAACCCCCAGCACCAGTGAAGTACCCGACGCCATTGAACCCTATCTGCAAGAACATGATGTAATGCTGCTTGAAAATCACGGTGCGCTGGCGGTAGGAAGCGATGTCATTACGGCGTTCTATCGCATGGAAAGTCTGGAATTGTGGGCAAAAATCACCATCAATGCGGTTATTCTCGGCGGAAGTCAGGACATCAGCAAAGAAAATATCCAAAAGCTTATTGATTTACGGAGTTTTTATCGTGTGACCGGTCGTCATCCCGGATATAAGAAATTTTCAAACGGCTTGAAATAAGTCTATTTGAACTGAAAAAAGGGTGTGGGTGTATGAAACGCGTATTGGCCTTTGATTTGGGTGGTTCCAGCGGGCGTGCTATACTGGCCGAATACAAAAACGGTCAGTTAACGTGGCAGCAGGTGCATCGTTTTGAAAATCGCCCCCGCGACGTGGACGGCCGCTTTTGCTGGGATTTTGAGGATTTAATGGCCAATATACAACTGAGCATGGACCTGGCCGGCAACTTCGACAGCATCGGTGTGGACACTTGGGGAGTAGATTTTGGTCTGTTGGATGAACAGGGGAAACTTCTGGGAGATCCGGTTCACTATCGCGATGCACGAACCAACGGAGAAGTAGAACGTGCGCTTTCCGTCCTGTCGGCGCAGCAACTCTATGCTGCCACCGGAAATCAAATTATACCTATCAATACGCTCTTTCAGCTACAGGCATTACGAAGACAACAGCCTGAAATATGGAAACGAGCGCATCGATTGCTGTTCATGCCCGATCTCATCATCCATCGGCTGTGCGGTGCAGAGATCTGCGAAACCACCATTGCTTCCACCAGTCAGATGCTTGATCCGTCCACCGGAAACTGGAGCCGCACTGTTCTTGACGCATTTGACATTCCCGAGAACAAATTTGCTCCTTTGGTGGCAAGCGGCACCGTGGTGGGACAATATAAAAATGCACAGGTAATTGCAGTAGCGGGACATGACACCCAATGCGCAGTCGCAGCCATGCCGATAGGGGAGGATGAAGATGTCGCCTTCCTATCCTGCGGCACATGGAGTCTGCTTGGCTGTGAACTTCCCACACCGATTCTCAGCGACACAAGCAGGGAATCGGAACTGAGCAATGAAATAGGCGCTAACCGTAAAATACAATATTTGAAAAACATGATCGGTCTATGGCTCATACAGGAAAGCCGTCGCCAATGGCAGAGGGAAGGAACCACATATACCTATGGTCAGTTAGAAGAGTTGGCACAGCAAGCTGCACCGTTTCGCAGTTTTATTGATCCTGCCGCACCGGAGTTCACACCCCCCGGAAATATTCCAGAACGGGTTCGGGCATTTTGCCGCCGAACCCATCAGCCGGTACCGGAGACAATCGGACAGGTGATCCGGTGCATTTATGAAAGTCTGGCCTTGCAATCCAATATGACTTTGAAACAGCTTAGCCAACTCACAGGAAGAAAATTTTCCACCCTGCATATGCTGGGCGGCGGTGTACAATCTGAACTTCTTTGCCGCATGCACGCAGACTGCACCGGCAGAACCGTGTTCGCCGGACCGGTGGAAGCAACCGCATTGGGGAATATCATCATCCAACTGTCTGCATTGAAAGAAATAGAAGGATTAGAGGCCGGCCGCACTTTGATTGCCAAAACAGAACCGGTGCGGCAATACGTACCTCAACATTTAGAACATTGGAAAAAAGCATATGAACGGTATCATGCAATCATAGAACAGGAGGAATACAAATGAACTATCCAAAAATAGGCATTCGTCCCACCATTGACGGACGTTGGGGCGGCGTGCGGGAAAGTCTGGAGCAGCAGACCATGACCATGGCCAAGCGTGCCAAAGAGCTGATCGAAAAAACGCTTCGTTATCCGGACGGCTCATTTGTAAAATGTGTTCTGGCTGATTCTACCATTGGCGGCGGGGCCGAGGCTGCTGCCTGCGCCGACAAATTTACCGCCGAAAATGTAGTGGCCACGCTCACTGTCACGCCCTGTTGGTGCTATGGCAGCGAAACCTTTGATATGGATCCACACACCATCAAGGCTGTATGGGGCTTTAACGGCACCGAACGGCCCGGCGCGGTATATCTGGCAGCGGTCATGGCTGCACACACCCAACGAGGACTTCCCGCCTTTTCTATATATGGCCATGATGTGCAGGATGCAGGAGAAGATACCATTCCGGAAGATGTGGCAGAAAAAATCCTCCGCTTTGCCCGTTGTGCCGTTGTTGTTGGATGGATGCGAAACAAATCCTATGTCAATTTAGGCGGTGTCGCGATGGGCATTGCAGGAAGCTACTGTGATGCTGCCATGTTCCAAAAGTATTTCGGCATCCGTGCGGAATGGGTTGACATGACCGAAATTCTCCGACGGATCACCCTGGGCATTTACGATCATGAAGAATATGATCGTGCCCTTGCCTGGGTACATGCCAATTGTAAAGAAGGTTTTGACTGCAACGCTGAAAAAAATCTTCCTGACGTTATCACCAAATCCAAAGTTGTACCGCCTGATGAGGACTGGGCGTTTATCACCAAGATGACAATGGTCATGCGCGATATTCTCTTTGGCAATCCTGTGCTGGCACAAATGGGCTGGCATGAAGAATCGCTGGGCAAAAACGCCGTTGCCGGTGGTTTTCAAGGGCAGCGCAACTGGACGGATTGGTTACCCAACGCAGATTTCACGGAAGCACTTTTGGCCTCTACCTTTGACTGGAACGGCACCAAACAGCCCACTCCTTTTGCTACGGAAAACGATACCCTGAATGCCGTCGCCATGATGCTTGGTACACTTGTTACCGGTACAGCCCCCTGCTTCCACGATGTGCGAACCTACTGGAGTCCGGATGCCTGCCAGCGGGTAACGGGCCATCGACCGGAAGGCGTTGCGCAGAACGGCTTTATTCATCTGATAAACTCCGGCGCCACTGCGCTCGACGGCAACGGTGCAGCAGTCGATCAAAATGGCGTTCATATGATGAAACCCTTCTGGGATATGACCGAACAGGATATGGCGGCATGTCTCCAAGCGACCGACTGGTGTCGAGCAAACTATGAATATTTCCGCGGCGGCGGCTTCTCCAGTCATTTCCGCTGTACTGCGGAAATGCCGGTTACCATGCTGCGGGTGAATATTGCAGACGGTGTTGGACCCGTGCTGCAGCTGGCGGAAGGATGGACCGCCAACCTGCCTGATGAAGTACACACCCCCATTGATCTTCGCACAGACCGCACTTGGCCAACGACTTGGTTTGTTCCGCGTCTGACCGGAACCGGAGCTTTTTCCGATGTTTACAGTGTTATGGCAAATTGGGGAGCAAATCACGGCGTAACCGTCTATGGTCACGTTGGCGCGGATTTAATTACGCTGGCTTCCATGCTGCGCATTCCGGTATCCATGCATAATGTGTCGGAGGATGCAATCTATCGTCCCCATGCTTGGTCCGCCTTTGGTACAAAGGATACGGAAGCGGCCGATTTTGCTGCTTGCCGTCATTATGGCCCGTTATACCGCTGAATCCATTTGAACAATCTATATCTCAAAACTGCGGAACATCGCTTATCAGCTACCGTGCCGTTTTTATCCCAAACAAAGGGATAAACTTTCCGCAGAGATGACCATCCAGCAAATCCACAATGTAATCAATCGCTATTCTTGAAATTCCCAGAATTCATACTATAATAGAATAGATAGCATGATTCCGAAATAGAAAGAAGAACGATTTTGTGAAAAAACAGATTTATTACAGAGCAGTATTCTATATTGTGGGACTTCTCATTTTGGCGATGGGATTGACGCTGAACACCAAGGCGGGTCTGGGCGTTTCTCCGATTATTTCTGTCTCTTACAGCACATCGCAGATTTTTGGATGCAACTTCGGAGACATGACAATGGTTCTCTACTGTGTTTTTGTCGTGATTGAGCTGATCCTGCATAGTGTAAGGGGATGGAAAAATCCGCAAAAGAATCAAAAACTGATTTTGCTGATGGATATTCTGCAAATCCCTCTCAGCCTGATTTTCACCCGGTTTTTGAATCTGTTCGGCTCGTTTCTGCCGGATTTCTCTTCCGGTGCAGACAGCTGGAATGAGCACTTTCCGCTTCGCCTGCTGGTTTTGATTCTAGCCATCGTCTGCACGGGCGTCGGCGCTGCCATGTCGCTTTCCATGCGGATTGTCCCCAACCCTGGGGATGGAATTGTGCAGACCATCGCGGACTGCATTCACAAAAATGTCGGCTTTACCAAAAACTGCTTTGACCTTTTAAACATCACCATCACAATTACCTTGGGCCTGCTGCTTGCAGACCATTTGGTTGGCGTGGGCATCGGAACCGTTCTGGCAGTCATCGGCGTGGGCCGTGTCATCGCGTTGTTCCAGCACTTTGCAGGGAAGAATGGAAATGTCAAGAAATGTGCAGTCTGGAAACACCCAAAATCTGAAAAGCATGGTAATACAGCGCAGTTTTCCGAAGTGGAGCGTAGCGGAACGCAGGAAAACTGCGGC
>NZ_JBQKJR010000098.1:0-6274 GCF_052117165.1 Agathobaculum sp. LCP25S3_E8 | reverse complement strand
CTATCCAACCATTTGCAGATGAGGTGGCAAACAACACCCGCCATAATAGAAAGAAAAAATGATGTGATTAAATCCAAGAGGTTACACCCCCTTTCTCTACCGGTCTGGGGGTGGTAGCTTATTCAGTATAACATAAAGGTGATAGGGCAACAAGCAGTGACGCGAAAAGCCGAAAAAGGAAGAAAACAAGAGATCAGCAGCGGAAAGTAAAAATGATTCAAAACACAATATCTTGCGGTTGAGATCATGAAAGAAAAAATGGGAAATCGCTTAAAATGGCTGAAAATGCAGGAATTTCGCACTTGACAGCAAAATGAGTTTACCAAAAACCATAGTTTTGTATAATTAATAGACAAATCGACATTACCCAAACTCATTTCAAGTAATGTAATAAATAGAGAGATTGAAATTACACCAAAATTGACATTTCTCTTGAAATATCAATCAAAAACGACAAAAATAGCAGATTAATTTACTGTGACCTGCTATTTTTTCGGGAATAAATGCTGCAATGGGAAATTTCTTATTGCTTTTTTCTTAAACGTGCTTTATACTAACAGCAACAAGCAAATAAAAAAACGACTTTTCAACACGAAGGCCAAGCGTCTAGCACACGCTAACCTTCCTTAGAAGAGAACCGATCTAGCACATCGGAGCCTTCGCAGTGAAAAATCGTTTTTCGTACAGATATTATATACTGTATGAAAGCGATTTGTCAAGCGTTGCAGCGGAATTTAAGCCGCCCGATTGTAAAAAATCGGGCGGCTTTTTTGTGTATGTTTTGGTAAAACCCGCAAAAACAGCGGTTTTTACATAGTAAAAAGTGAAAATCGAAAGGACAAGCCCCAATCCATTTTTGAAAAAATGGTAGCTAAGGGTTTGGTTCAGTGCGGCCTTTTTCCGGTCGCCCGGGGGAAGCTGCGCATCCGTAAAACGCAGGTGTGAACGAGCCGCTGCAGAAAATCGTTCCGGAGATCGGTGCTAAGCTGCCCCAGCGTTGCCGATCGACGTCAGTTCGGCTGACAGCACCGAACGGAAATAAGATGCTAAGCGGAGGATCGTGAGTGCGACACCTCCAGCGGCCTGCAGGATCACGATGCAGGCAGGCATGAGCCGTGCGACAAAACACGGTACAGGCCGCGCTGGTTGAATTACGGGGCAGCCAACTGATGGGGACTCGTCCGATTCCCATGATCGGTGTGGTAAAGTCCGGTTCGCCGGACTTACTCTGCCCTCCGAGGATCTGAACCGTTCCCATCATCTTGCACCTGACGGTGCTTCTTGTCAAGAAAGATTTTCGTTTTTTCTCTTTTTTCTCAGGAATGCCGCCGTGAGAATGGTGATGGGGGGAGCGCGGTTGTGGTCAGGTTGCTTGCAAGCTGTCCATCATCCGCGCTGGGGGGAAGAGGAAAGACGCGGGCGGCTGGATCTCGTTCCTCTTCCCCCTACCAGCGTAAGCTGGTTTTTAATTTACATTTTCCTTTGATAACTGTATGATAGAAATATCTTGTAAGAGGGGTTTATGGTTTATGGCTACAAAATCAATCCGGCAAATTGCTGATGAATTAGGGGTATCCAAGACGGCGGTGCGAAAACAAATCGCAAACCTTGGTTTGCAATCTAGTTTGCGAAAAAACGGAAACCAGTTCGCGGTTGATGAAGAGCAAGAAGCCAAGATAATTCGGGCATTTTGCGGAAAATCGCAAACCGAAAACGGAAACCAGTTCGCGAACCAAACGGAAACCAGTTCGCGAACCGAAAACCATGAAGTTTCCGATTTAGTTTCCGTTTTGCAAACTACGGTAACCGTACTGCAGGAGCAGTTGCAGGTCAAGGATCAGCAAATCGCCCAGCAGGCGCAGACAATAGATCGTCTATCGCATGCCCTGACAGCGGCTCAGCAGACGGCAGCTGCAGCCCAAGCACTTCACGCTGGGACGATCCAGCATCAGCTCTCAGAGGATGCCG
Organism: Agathobaculum sp. LCP25S3_E8; assembly: GCF_052117165.1. Lineage (NCBI taxonomy): Bacteria > Bacillati > Bacillota > Clostridia > Eubacteriales > Butyricicoccaceae > Agathobaculum > Agathobaculum sp. LCP25S3_E8. Next base: position 4,306 of record NZ_JBQKJR010000098.1, on the reverse strand, counting down.
GGCAGGATACTACTGAGGCCGAGCCGGTACAGCCTCGATCGTGGTGGAGTAGATTTTTCAAATGATAAGACCGACGGAAAATAATTTCCGTCGGTCTTATGTCTTTTCATTCAGTTATTTCTTTATTTCAGAAATAATATTTGAAATATATCCATATAGCTCATCTACGCTACTCTCATGAGAGACATTGTTTATGTAATAGAATGTATCACAACTGGCACGATATTTGATGTATTCGGTTACGTCCACATTGTTATCAAGACGCCATATGTCATCATCATATGGACTTACTTTGCCGACTGTAGCTGTTGCTACAGGAATAACCGGAACCATCATGGTATTTGCACGTTTGCCAGCCAACTGGCTTTCGACCTCACTTAGAACCCCCATGTCGGTCAGGTCTTGAAGAAAAGACTGATACTTTTCTTTTGTAAGCGGTGTGTTCCCATATTTATCCTTGAGCATTTCAAGCTGGCTTTCCGTAGGTAGCGCCTTGTCTGCATAGGATATATTATAATACTTGTTGGCCAGCTCTTCCCCGCGTTTCTCGATCTGTTCCTGCATCCATTCCGTGTATAACGCTTGCAGTGTTTGCGCTGTTTTTTGTATGGATGGCGAAAAGGATGGATTGGATGCATTACTCTGCAGCATATCTACAAAATTTTTCTTTTCCAGATAATCGCCGATTTTCGTTCCGGGGGTGACAGGGGACAATATCTGATTGGGGGCAGAATAAGCACCCGTATTATTTTGATATCCGATCAGTGCGCACATTTCCACATAGGAGGCGTTTTTCGGATTAATTTCGTTGATATGCTTGACGAAATCAAACGTGCTGCCATCGGACGCTGTGCCACGGATGCGGACAATCGGGTCATCATCGCGCGAGTCTGCAGTATAGGTTACATAGATATTTTGTCCATCTCCAGTGCCGCCGGAATAAATACAGTTTTCATTCGGAAGCCATACTTTGTAATCCGTTTGATTCTGTGATTGATACAGATTGGATTTCTTCGTATTTATCATGGAATTTGGGTATGCAAGCGTCGAGTATAATGAGGAAATCATCATGAATCACCATCTTTCATACAGGTTTAAACGTAAAACTGGTAGAAAAAGAAAGTGTCTTAGTAAAATTAGAACTGGAGCGATACAAAGCGTCAAAATCATATGTTCCGCCTTCATTCGGAATGGTGCCACAATCATACAGGTGATAGAAACCATCTGCTGTATTACCATAATTAATAAAATAGCCGGTAACTGTGAAATCTACTTTTTTATTATTAAATGTAGCAGTTGAGTTTCCATATCCAGTGACTTTCAGTAAAATTCCAAAATGATCTGGTTTATCAGCTAACCATCCATAGTCAGCAAGCTCAATTCTTGTAATGATAGGTGCAGTTTCACCTGTCCATGCCATAGGTTGAACGAGAGGCGCGGAATCAACAGAGTACGAGAGTTGCTTATCAGGTGAAACATTGATAGTATGATTATCGGCGGTAGGAGAAGCTGCAAAAGCATAAGATAAACAAAGGGTTAGAGCGATAATGGTAGATATGATTTTTCTTCTCATTAAAAACATCCTTTCTATCCTTTATTGGAAATACTTCATATATAATATCGGAACAAATAAAAGGTAAATAATGCAAAATGCGGAATTAAATAACAACGGTTTATCCGTTTGCGTATATCGTGAACGGGTAAACCGTTATATTCATAATAACATGTATATATTGACGGTATTGCAAGGCAGTGTTATACTATGAACATAGAATTATTTCTATCTTTTAGAGCCATATTGGGTGCGATACGCCCGGTGATGCATGGCTGCCATAGTAACCTTTGTGAATAGGAAAGTGCATCACGATCCTGCAGGAGTAACCCTTGTGAAAGTGCAGGTGTGAAATGTATCGTTGTAGGACTGGAAACCCGTTGAACGTAGCCGGACATACTGTAAAAGTGCCGGGGAGCTGCATCACTCCAAAAGGATGCCGACAGAACCCTAACTGCCGTAGATCGTCGAATAATAAATAGGGCTGCACACATAAGCAAGATAAAAAGTGTCGGGAGAAATCCCAAAACCGTCACACATAAGACGTTAAAAAGTGTATCTTTGCTGAATGTCGGGATCTTCTGATCCGGCAGGAAGCGGCTTAGCTTTAACATCACTGCATCAGGGGTAGATCTCATGGGCAGAAAAAACAAATCGTACTACAAGGATCTTCACCAGCAGGCTTACGACCGCCTGAACGGGATGCAGGCCTTTGGGGAGAGCAAGAAAGAAGCCGTAGCAAACGGCACTGACAGGGGGAAAATATTTTCTTTCAATACCTATCAGACATATTGGAAACACACGAAATATTTTTTGAAATACATTAAGGAAACCCATCCGGAGTGCACGACACTGAAAAGCGCGAAAAAATACGTGAACGAGTGGTTGCAGCTGCGTACGGATCAGGGACTTTCTGCGTGGACGATCCAGACAGAAGCAAAGGCACTGAGCAAGCTCTACGGTATCCAGCCGGATGACGATGGGTATTTTAAGCCGCCGAAGCGGAATCGAGAGGATATTAAACGGAGCCGCGGCGACCGTGTGCGGGATCGCCATTTTTCAGAAGAGAACAACGACGAGCTGGTCAAGTTCTGCAAGGGGACAGGGCTGCGGCGCAGTGAGCTGATGGAGCTGCGCGGGAAAGATCTGGTGACCATGGCGCAGATCGAAGACGAAATAGCCAGGCTAAATGCGCTGCCGGCCGGCGAGCGGTCAGCAGCGGCCGATAAGCGGCTTGAGATGCTGCAGGACACACGCTTGTTTGATGAAGAATATTTTACCCATGTACGAAACGGAAAAGGCGGCAGGGAACGTCTTAGCCCGATTATTGGCCGCTTTGCAGGGCAGATTATAGGGCGGATCAGGGAGACACCTGCAGAAGAAAAGGTTTGGCAGTATGTGAACACCAATGCCGACATTCACGGGTACAGGGCAGAATATGCAACAGCGATATACAAAGCCCATGCGCGGCCAATACAGGATATTCCGTATGATCGCGTACATCGGGGAACAGGCCGAAGATACCAGAGTGAGGTATATACCTGCAGGAAAGACGAAGCAGGCAAGAAGCTGGACAAGGCCGCTATGTTGGTCTGCAGCAAGGCGCTTGGTCATAACCGGATCAGTGTTGTAGCGGATAACTATATTCGTGGCCTATAAGAAAGCGGGAAAATAATGCCCAGATTTGTAAAGGAAAGACTATTAGGCGGATTTGCAGATATATCGGGAGATCAGAACAACCCGGAGTGTACGCATGTACTCCTGACCAAAGAGGAATATATGCGTCTCCTACAGGAAAAAGCAAAGGCAGAGCAAGAGAAACGATTTGCTGAGAGTGAAGCAAGAGAAAAAATCCGGATGTCAGAGCAGGAGCTGGAGTACCGGACGGCTGCAGCTGAGAAGTTCGCGAAAGAGAAGATCCAGCAGATGGAGCAGGAACTGGATGCGGAGAGAAGCGAGAGCGATTATCAACGCAGACTGAATGAGAACCTTCTCCGGATCTCGCGGGAACGTGCAAATGCGGATCGGCGGCTGCAGCCTAAGAAAGAACATACAGGTTATGTAGTCGTATCTTCTGCGGAAAAGGAACATAGCTATAGATATTGCGGAAAAACAAAAAAGGTGCTGCTGTGGGAGACTGTGCTGCAGAGCCCATATTCGGTAGATTTCACAGAAGAGCAGGCGCGGCATCAGATGCAGGAATTATTTAAACGGGGAGAAAATGGCGGATGGTTGATCAGTCAGATTGGGATTAGCGCCACTTACGGAAAGGGGTATGCGGAACTGATCCGCGAGAAAGAATGGAAGTCTGATGTTTCAAAGCGGAATGTCCTGCTGAGCAGACGGTTGCGGGCTAATTACCGCGCCGGATATTGGGAAATGATTTTTTTGCATACAAAGCCGCTAAGCGTTGTACCGAAGAATATGCGGGCGCGGTAATATGCGTAAAAATGATGAATAGTGTATGAATTCTTGCGATATACTTGCAATAGCCGTTGATATGAGCTATAATATCATTAGGCAAAAATGATGTGAGTGTCCAAGAGGGCACGCGAAAACCCCCGGAGGTCGCAACTCCGGGGGTTTTCTATTCCGTTGTGGGTGGGTGGCTTATACCCAAGGCTGGCTACCGGTTACTTCTTCCTATCCAACCATTTGCAGATGAGGTGGCAAACAACACCCGCCATAATAGAAAGAAAAAATGATGTGATTAAATCCAAGAGGTTACACCCCCTTTCTCTACCGGTCTGGGGG
>NZ_JBQKJR010000097.1:0-6362 GCF_052117165.1 Agathobaculum sp. LCP25S3_E8 | reverse complement strand
TGCCGCAGTTTTCCTGCGTTCCGCTACGCTCCACTTCGGAAAACTGCGCTGTATTACCATGCTTTTCAGATTTTGGGTGTTTCCAGACTGCACATTTCTTGACATTTCCACATTTGGCTCATATTTTTGACGCCACCGGTGTTCAGCCCGGAAAGGTCGATGGATTTGACACTGGTTGCCCATGTATCATCATAACTCCAAGTACTATCTCCTCCCCAAAAAAATCCGGAGGAATCCTCGGGCGCGGTTACACCGCCGGGACCGGCAACGTACATATCATATTTGCCTGCCTCCGTGCTGCGTACTAGATAAGCTGCTACCCGGTCACTTTCTGTTGCTCCCACATGGCACGCATACACAGCGTTTGACACATTGGTCAACTTAATGCGGTCCGGGTCAGATGCATCTTGAATGATGTCATACTGTACCGGATAATCAATGACATAAAAACTATTGATATCACTAAGACCGACCGTACCGCCGCCTTCCACCGTCACGCCTGTGAAATCCAGAAGACTGTTTTCTCCATAGCTGGCCTTGGCCTGCAGCGCCAAATTATTTCCCGGTGGAGGCGCTTCGCTGACAGAGCCAACTTCCAATTCGGCTTCTATATGTCCCCATGCCGGTTCCAAAACAACGTCACCTTCCGGCATGGTTGTGATTTCACCCGCGTTATAATGCGTGCCGGCGTTTGAGCCGCTGACCACGTTCCAGCCACCGAAGCTGCTGCCGGCATTACTCAGCCCCGTCCCATCCGGAATGGTAACAGAGGTACCGACCAGCTGCTCGATGGTCTCCGGCGCAGTGCCCGCGCCTGCGGCATTAAATGTCACGGTGCTCTTGCGACGGTCAATCACGGCGGCCGGCATATGCATCGTCAGGCCATAAACCGTTCCCTCATCAAAGATACCGGTGTGCAGACCGCCGTTGGAATGATCTTCCGGTGCAGTAATGGTGCCCGCCTGGATTACGGTTTCCTGAATGTATTTATCAGGGTTCAGTTCCACATCTATCACGAAATCAATGTCCGTCTGGCGGCAAACATGCTCCAGCTGGACGTCAATCCCTTGTCCGTCTGCCGTGGGGACGGCCGTCATGCTGATATAGGAGCTTGTCGACTCATAGTGTGCGCCGGTGATTTTGGATACCACAGTCTGTCCCTCGGCCAGATGGAGAGAAAACTTGATATTGTGATAGTGGTCATGCACCACTTCCTCCAAATCAGATGCCATTTCCGCACGGAAAATCGTCGGATCGGATTCTGCATGCGCGGCAATGATATCCGCATTCGGATCGTGTGCATCTCCATGATGTGTCGCATACCGAGTCAGCATTTCATTCGGTGTATCTGACAGCTGCCAAGTGATGAGTGCATCTTCCGCCCCGAGCGTTTGATCCAGCGTCTTGAGCTGATCTTCGATTAAACTCTCGTCTCGCTCACCAAATTGGCTGCCCAACACCCAGAATACAACCGTAGGATTGCTGTTTTGCATTTCCTGCACAGCTTTAATCGTTTGTTTGAGTGCTGCCGGCTCGTTGGCGGTACCCTCGCCGGATATGCCATGGTTGCCGATATAGCCGGACAGTCCGGATTTACCGGACAATGTGCCGCTGTCTTTCACTGTGTTCTGGTATGTAATCACACGTACTGTGGAGTTAGCGCCGTAGTCGTAGATATAGGCAGAGCCAACATCATTCAACATTGTTTCCAATTCTTTGTGAGAGTTACGCCCAGTAGTGGAAGTGTCCACCAGAAATATCAAATTCACAGGGTCGGCACCAATACCTTTCTTGTGGTACGTAATGGTAGCCGTCTCACGATTTACGTCGCCGTATTTTACATCCACCGTTGCAGTCTCTTCGGACGGATTGTTTTGCGACTGCACCGGAGCAGGGTTCGCTGCCAACGCGGTGGCTGGGAATAACCCCAGAACCATGGATGCGCTAAGCAACCAAGCCAGTGCTTTTTTTCTGATATCTGCCCTTCTCATGTCAAATATAAATTCTCCTTTCTTTCCTTCTGTGGAATTGACTTACACACCGCAAATATTTCAATGCCCAAACAACACATGGACATCCATATTTTTCTTCCGCCAGTGTGATGGTCAGGCTGTCTCATCTCTTTTCCGGTTGTGCCGGAGTCGTTTTAAGCGATGCATTCGAGCGCTCCATTAAGCGAGTACAGGCTTCCTATGATAGGAGATACAAACGTTCTTGCGCCAAATACTGCATGTTTTATTGCTGCAAACGGAAATTCTTGTTGAGAATGGACACCGCGCTTTGTGCCAGCCATTTTCGCGTCTGTAAAGACAGATGCTGCAATCAGGCAGTATCAAGCAGCCCGATTCTATGGTCTCCATCAGCGATGCGGAGCGACCAAACATAAAACCACCTCCTTCATGACAGAATCAATATTTTGTCTATATATAAGAGGTGATTTGACAGATTTTTTTGGTTTTCAAGTATTTCCCATAAATTTTTGGGTGCAAAAAAAAGAGTCGGGGGTGCGTTTTGACCCTCGACTCAGTGTTATTATGCCTAACAAAAGGAAAATCTTGCGCAAAGCAGAATTTAATGGTAAACTATACACGATTGAACTACTTTTCATTGGTTGCTGCTCAGCAAAAAGTAGAGACAAAATATTGATTCCGTCCTATATGATAAGGCCCAGTCGTTCGATCTGCCGGATATGTTCCTTCCCGGAAGCCAGCAGATAGATCCTCGTAGTTTCCACACTGGAATGACCGAGCACATCGGCAAGCAGTGCGATATCCTTGCAGATCCGATAGAAAAGCGTAGCAAACAGATGGCGCAGGTTATGGGGAAACACTTTGGAGGGCTGGACTCCTGCCGCAGTGCACAATGCCTTCATTTCTGCCCAAATCTGTTTCCGATTGATTGCATGACCGCTTCTGGTAAGAAATATCTTACCGGAAGTTATTTTTTGCCCTTTTGCATATTGCAGCAGCTTTTTGCAAAGTTTTTTGGGCAGCAGAATGACGCGGATTTTCCCTTTTAGGGCAATTTGCGTCTGCCGTTGCCGGGCTGCTTCCACTGTGATATATTGAATCTCGCTCACACGAATCCCCGTGGCGCAGATGGTTTCCATCAGCAGGGCAAGCCGTTCCTGGCCGCGCATTTTTGCCGCTGCCAGCAATCGCTCATATTCTGCCCGGCTCAGCTTCCGCTGCGTGTCTTGAAACATCTTTTTCTGAATTTTCAAAAATTTAACGCGGCATTCATCCCACCCCAAGAACTGGAACAGACCATTGAGCGCGGAAAGCATCGCGTTGATGGTAACTGGCGCATAGTGTTGTGCCACCAGGCAGGCTTTCCATGCGATTGCCTGTTCTTTTGTGACCGTTCTGCCGTTCATCCAAGTTACAAATGCGTTGGTATCGCGTACATATTTTTCGATTGTCGCTTCGCTGCGTTCCTCGGTGAGCAGGTGACGACGATAGGCGTTAATCTGTTCCGGGGTGATTTTGCGTTCGCTCATCCGATTTTCCTCCAATCCCAAAGATATGCCACTATTGTATCTCATATTTGGCGTTCTGTAAAAAACCGAATGCTCAAAAATTGCAACAATAAATATTCCTCTTTTTGTTTCATCTGCTGATTCAGGCGCAGCGAAAATGCGAGGTATGATATATCAGCACACCTGAGATCGAACGCAAAATCATTCCCCTCCCGAACGGTCAGTCGAAGGAGGAACGATAGACAATGACCGGAACTTGCTAGGCTCCTACCCTATTCAAACCACAGAAATGCTATGAAGGGGTGAGCAAAATCTGCTATGAAAACTTGAGATCGGAGGAAAAACGCCTGCTTTTCAGCAGATGGATTTTCATGAACGGAGCGGAAATATTGTTGAAAGCAATCGACGATACAATTAACAGCTATGCCAACTGTTTGACACACTATGCCCGTTGGATGGATGGAAATCATACTAACTGCAATCGTCTTCCGATTGCACATAAGCGTCATTATGACCATGAATTTATCCAGTATCTGATTGACACGAACGCCTATTCACCGGCAACCATCAAGCAGAATACAGCAGCGCTTGCGTTTGTGCACAGCTGTACGATGAATCAGGTGCACGACAACCGTCCGACCGTTCGTGCAGAAGATACCACCCATAGCCGCAGCTATACCGAAGAAAAGTACAGAACCAGTTGCAGCACCGTTTTAAGTACGGTCCTATGGCTGTGGCCCACATTATGCAGATCTGCCGCATCACCGAATTGCGCCGCGATGAAGCGGAACAGATCCGTCCGTCTAACTTTTGGTTCGATGGAAAGGTCTATCACTATCATCTGTCTGGCAATCCCAATCGTATGAAGTATCCTGATGAAAAGACGGTCTGGACCAAGGGCGGCCGCGAACGCACCATGGAGAATGGTAAATCTCGCCCTACCCGGTATCATGATAGTCAGGGTAATACATGGGATCGCGATACACTGCTGCGTGTTTCTGCATCTCTGGGTCATAATCGTTCGGAGGTTGTTGTGCGTCATTACCTGTGGCGTCTGCGTCAGGCAAACGAGCGTGAAGAAAATCAGGCAGTCTAATTGACAGAAAAGCTGCATGGCATTTGTCCATGCAGCTTTCTTCATTCTCCGCCATATTCCTCCAAAACCGAGCAGAATGTTAGGAACAGACTTGCCGAACGATAGAGCATTGGTTTAAAATGGAAAGAGGATAATTTCTTACAGATATGCCAAGGGCAAAGTGCGATATGGAAGAATACCATCCTATGATCCAAACGGAGGACACACCATGGAAGAATTGCTTGATTCGCGTGACCCAAAACACATACAGCAGCAAAACAGCTGTGATACGGATTTGATAAAAATAGCTGACGGCATTCTTTTTGACACCTGAGCCAATATTTGGGACAAGCCGGTTATCCGCATTCCAATCTCGCAGCTCTCCACCTTAGGGGCCGGTGTTGCTTCTCTTGTTCCTGCATTCAGAACGGTGACTCGGCTTTCGCTTTATATTTTTTCAATGGCATCGTTTATTGAGGTCATGCTCAGCGGCGATTTTAAGGAGGAAAACATCCGCTTTGCCAAAGACGAAATCGAAAAAATGGCTGCAACATATAGAGATATCTTTACGCAGTGTTCTGTCTATTTGGAAAAGCTAAGTGACGCCTCTCTGGAAACAAATCTTCTCAAGGGCATCGGATGCGCCAGCAAAGCGGTTGGTAAAGTCATCGAGAATATACCGATTGTCAAGGAAGGTTCTGTGGATGAATTTCTGCAAGACAGCGGAAAGCAAATGAAACAGAATGCTGTGCAAATCGAGCGGAAAGTCGTAGAAGCCTTTGCCGCAATCGGCAATCCCGGTGTCCATGTTTTCTCGGAAAAGCTGAATGATATGATGCAGATCTACGGACATACCAGTGAAATCTATTTTGATAAGCAGGACATTTACCTCGTCACGCAGTAACGAATCGTGCTGCCTTTGTACGGCAACCCAAGAGATTGAAAATCTGTTTATCTACTACAAAACGGCTAGGATAAAGCGAACACCCCGCAGTTGGAGAGTTCTCCGATTGCGAGGTGTTTTTTACATATTAGACCGAATCCGGCGGTTCGGTATTTTCCGGAGCCTGATACTCCAATAGATCCGAAACGCTGCAATCCAGAACATAACAGCATTTTGCTAAAAAATCGAGGTCGGCCAAGGACACATTCTGCCCCTTATAATACCGATCGATCACATCATATATAATCGTTGTCATTTAATTGGCTATCAGCTGACTGCCGAAAATGAAAATGAGCGCGATCTGATCACCAGCACGCGGTATCTGAATATCGAGGGGATGCTGCCGTTTGAGAATCAGGTAGCCAATTATGTGCAGCAGGCTGGCAACCATTTGCTCTATCGAGTGACACCGGTTTTCGAGGGAGATAATCTGCTGGCAAGCAGTGTTCTCATGGAGGGCTATTCGGTTGAGGACAGCGGTACAGGAATTTGCTTTTGTGTCTATGCCTTCAACGTCCAACCCGGCGTGCAGATCGACTATGCCACCGGAGAGAGCGCATTGGCAGATGCAACCCCTCCTGAGCCGACCAAGCAAGTATCGCCCGAGGAGGAGCCAAGCTATGTACTCCATCACAACACGCGCAAATTCCATCGTCCGAGCTGCTCCAGTGTGGAGGATATCAAGCCATCCAACCAGGAGGACTACTCCGGTTCGCGGGAAGTCTTGATCGAGCAGGGATATATGCCGTGCAAACGAAGGTCTGTCCCAAATTTTGTGTAAACACTGCCGGGCAGTGCAAAATAGAGCCAAAATAATTTAAGGCGGGAGCGGCGCCAGCTGCTGATGCCTTGTCTACAAAATAACA
>NZ_JBQKJR010000096.1:0-6368 GCF_052117165.1 Agathobaculum sp. LCP25S3_E8 | reverse complement strand
TTCCTTAAATTCTTTGCTGTAACGTTTCATTGCGATCCCCTCCGTCTCTGTTCGTTCAGTTTAACAGATTTTTGGGGAATTTGCGACTGCACTTACAGGGTACTACTCCAGGTTTTAGATTATCCGGATAAAGTAAGTTTTTGGTAACAAGCTTTTTCAAATCCCATAAGGCATTTGGTAGTCCAATAGACGTTAGTGCTGTTGAGTAATGCCCTGATTTATACATTTTCATATAAGGGGTATCAAATTAAAGGAGTGATACCCAAATATGGATAAAGTTAAGTCAATGTCGAATATTACAAATGCAGCAGAGGTATTAGGTTTACAAGAAGATGAAATGCGTGATTTGATTGAGAATGGAGATATTCAAGCATTTGGCAGTCAAAAGACTTTAATCAGGAAATCAGATTTATACAAATTTTTAGGGGAAAAACCTGACGAAACCACTATTGAAATGAAAGAAGTATCAGCGTTATCATCCTGCAACAAAGTTTATGAGGGTGATGATATGAGAGAAAGCAAAGCGCGACCTTATTATAATAATAGACGTGGATGCTATCAAATGTCCCCGTATATTGAATGCGCGGATGGCAAGAAAAGGGTAACAGTAAGTGGGGCAACAGAGGAAGAAGTATTAAACAAGGTAAGGGTGATTCAGCAACAAGCGTATTATAGGGCTGAGACAGGGGCAATGGTAGGGTATCAACCCATAAAGCGTTGTACGATGGCGCAATTGGCTGATGAATGGTTTGAAATGAAACATGCAAAGGTGAAAGAGGCAACAATTGAATCATATTCGCCACCATACAAAGAGATCAAACATATGTTGGGCGACATGAATGTAGATGAGGTGGATTTTAGGGATATAGAGAGATATTTCCAATGGAAAAGGGAACAACGAGGAGAAGAATTTTCCGACTCTACATACAAGATTCGACGCAAAGTATTAAGCGAAATGTTCCGGTATGCTGAAAAATGCAAGTATCTGGTTAAGGGTGGAAATCCGATGAATGATAGACCGGACATTCCAAAGGGGATTCCGACAAATCGAGAGGATAGATTCTTGAACAATGAGCAGATACAGGTATTGATGGAAGAATTAAAACCGAATAAGCAATATTACACTATTGCCTATACATTATTTACCACAGGAATGAGAATTGGTGAATTGTGCGCATTACAGTGGAAAGATATTGTACCGTCACTGAGCAAGGAAGGCGAAGTTTATTATGCAATAAATGTGGAAAGAGCAATGATAAAAAATAAAAATTTCATTCCCAACAGTGATGAGAATAGACGTTATGTTGTGGGTGAGACAAAAACGACTTGTGGGGTACGAAAAATTTACATCAAGAAAGAAGTATATGATGTTTTGCAACGATGGAAAGAGTATATGGAAAGCGATTCGGAATTAGCGTACAAAAGGGCGGTCAATAAAACCAAGGGCTATGTTTTCGTCAATAGGAATGGACAGACGATCAACTCTAATTCGTTACGCAACACAATGAACAGGTATTTAAAGAAGCGGGCAAAGGAGATGGAAGCCAGTGGACAGTATGATGCACAAGAGATAAGGATACGGTTCCATGATTTGCGGCATACCTTTGCATCGTTGATGCTAGATGCAGGAACTGATATTGTAACAACAAGCCGACTTCTGGGACACGCCAGCATAAAAATAACAGCAGATTACTATATCACGGTTACAGATAAAAAGCTGGAGGACGGGGCAAATAAAATGGCACAGATAGCACGGGATACAATGTAACAAATCAGTTTATGAGGAAATACCTCAGGTAGCGGATTGGTAATATAAGCAGATTACTCTCAAATAGAGTAATCTGCTTATTAAAAAAGAGCGTACATTAAAATCAATTAACGATAAATTTAGCGAGATAATTCATTAAAGTAAAAAGTCATATAATGAGCGCTGACAAACGCTGACAAACGCTGACGGGCGCTGACAAGGCGCTGACAGAAAAGGAAACATGATATATGGATTTTTTATTGATAGGGAAAAAGAGAATGGAAAAAAAGATATTTTCCTTGACAACAGGCGTAGAATTTGCTATTATATTTTAGCAAGATTTATTAAAAATTATAAATCCGGGTGTGGCGCAGCTGGTAGCGTGCTTGACTGGGGGTCAAGAGGCCGCAGGTTCAAGTCCTGTCACTCGGACCAAATTAGACCGCTGATTCTTTGGAATTGGCGGTCTTTTTGTAACTTTTCTCGACTTTTCAGCTTATTCAAAATCGGTATTGGTGTTTATTTGGTGTTTATGGGGTAAAAAATCAGGCGTTCCTGCTGTTGGGAACGCCCTTTTTTATGCTTGTTTTTTCGAGCGGGTCAGCATGCTTTGCAAGGCTTCTGCTGCTGCAGCTTCCGCTGATTTTATGCTGTGGGAATAGATGTTCATAGTGGTTGAGGTTTGCGAGTGACCTAAATGCGCTGATACAGTACGAACATTCGTACCCGCAGCGATCAGCAGTGTCGCGTTCGTGTGCCTGAGACTGTGAATTGAAACTGGGGGCAAGTCACTGCGCGCTATGAAGTTATGAAACCATCCCGTAACAGTGGAAGGATGCAAAGGCTTTCCGTTCCATGTTGTGAATAGACGAGGATGCTCTGCCCAATCATCTACCCATTGGTCGCCAATGCGTAATCGTTCGCGGCTTTGCCATGCTTTATACTGCCTGAGAAGTGACACGGCATCTGCGGTCAGCTTGAGAACCCGCTTGGAAGAGTTATTCTTGGTATCGTCTATGAATACGCCTTTTTCTGGCAGGTACAGGGAGTTGCGCTGCACATCCAGTAAACCGGCTTCCAGATTGATATCACCCCATTCCAGCCCGCACAGCTCGCCGCGGCGCAGGCCAGTATGCAGAAGCAGGGTTATGATGGTGCGATAGGTGATCGGCTCACTGTCCAGCAGATCGAGCAGGCGTTGCGCCTGTACTTCGTCGAGGAAAGCAGCTTCCTTGTGTTCAGCCTTGGGAGGGTCTACACGGGCGCAAGGGTTGTCATAGATGATTTGCCACTTGACGGCAGTAGACATCATGGAGGACAACATTTTATGATAGTGGGCAATCGTGTTTCCGGTTAGTGGTTTGTCACCGTCTACCGGTTCGAAAAGGGATTGCGCACGATGAAAAGTTGCATCTATCTTGCGAGCGGTTTCGGCTTTGACCTTTTGCCCACGATTCAGGGCATACAATGTGCGAATGCCGACTCCTGCTTGATTGGCAAGCTGCACAGCGGTAAAGCCTTCATTCGCCAGAAAAGATTTAAAATCCACAGTACATCTGTATAGCGTATCTTCGCGTATCCCGCTTTCTGCGAGATTATCATAAAACGCCATAAAATGATGCGGTCGAAGTTTATCCATGCGAATATGACCGATTGCAGGCAGGATGCGTTTGATAAAATGGCGATATCCGGCAACCGTGGTCGGCCGGAGCTGCTTTTCGGCATAGTCCTTGAACCATCGCTCGGCAAAGTCGGCGAACTTGATATTGCCGTCCAGCACTTGGCCGGTACGGCATCGCTCCTCGAATAGTACGGCCTGCCGATCAAGCTCCTTTTCGGTCTGGCGGCGGGTCATGCCCGGTTCAGGTATCCATGTCATGGTGCGCCGGATCTGTTTTCCGTTCAGATCGTAACCGCAGGATACGGTGATGCGGTAGGTGTCGCCGCGTTTCTGGATTGTGGCCATGTGATCACCTGCTTAAAGAATCGCACACAAATGAGCTGGGGAAAATGCTCTCCCCAAGAAAAAAATCGGGCATGACATGCTGGCTTTCATTGGCTTTTCGTAAAGAATCTATAAATATCGAACTGATTTGATTAAATCCTTTTGCATGTGCTTTGCTAAAAGCTTCGGCTAGCAAATCTAATTCATGCTGAGAATTTTCGGGCTGAATTTTATCAAACGTAAGAAGAATATCGTCCTTCTGTTCCGTTCTGCAAACGGCATGAAGTATGGGAAATTCTGTGTAATGTCTATCGCAATACATACATTCAAACCTAATAGCCCAGCAATTTGTTTCTGGAGTATTAGTGGATATATAGCAATCTTGGACAGATATGGTAAAAGGAAGTACGGTAAACAACTCTTCGAGTCCAATCCCAAAATAAATGCACAATGTGTCCGCTGTATCAAACTGAATGCCTTTGCCCGAGCCGTAATATAGTGCAGTTAAAGTGGTTCTCGAAATCCCGGTATCTGCTGATAGCTTAGATATTTTGATTTTATGTTTTGCCATTATTGTTGATAGGTTGCAAACAATCATAGTATCACTCCCTCTGAGCATATTGTACAATAGTCTGTTCAATTTTGCAATATCTCTTGACACATTATTTTTGTTCAGTATAATAGAATTATCGTTCAGACATTTGTTCAAAATAAACGGAGGTGTTATCAGTGCAAACAAAGGTTAACAGCAGATTCGCCACACTTTTGGGTGAAAGACGCATGAAGATTAGCGAAGTGGCTCGCGCAACGGGGATTTCTCGAACAACATTGACTAATCTTTATTATGGCAAAGGCGAAGCGGTTTCTTTTAGTGTTTTAGGCAGGCTTTGCGGATATTTGAGCTGTTCTGTCGGAGATATTCTCGAGGTATGCCAGGAGGTGCAGAAGTGAATACAGTCCGAAGGAGATTCCAAGCGCAAGATTCGAAAGAACTGCGTAACGCTGAACCGATTCGACGTGCCGATCAGACAGAGTGTGTCCCCTTTACTTGTGCAGGCGAGAGAATGAATACACCTCGTTATAGGTACAAGAAAAAAGCATATGAAGAGATCAAGGCCGCAGACCCCAACACATCGGTAAGCCTGAAAATGATCGACCGCCTTGTGAAATCTGGTGCGGTTTCATCTATTCCTGTCGGGAATGGAAACCGACGCCTGATAAATCTGGATGAATTGCTCGCCTATTTGGAGAACCCGGTAGAGGACAAGCCGGAACAGGTGAATGGTATTCGGCGTGTCGATGAGCGAGCGGGAGCGTGAGCCTATGAAGATTACCGATTACTTACCAACCGGCAAAGAAAATGCGATTCCCAGCAAAGAACTTGCGGCGCGGCTTGGTTTCGATACTGTGCGGGAGTTGCAAAGGGCAGTCGAGCGGGAGCGGCAGTCTGGTGCCGTGATCTTGTCCACCTGCACAGACGGCGGCGGCTATTACCTGTCTGATGACCCGCTTGAAATACCCCATTGAAAATTTGGGGGCATGAACCGCGACAGGATCACCCGTCGAATGATACTTTGCACCGGAAAGCAAAAAAACGGCAAGCCCTGCACGGCCTGCCGCTCTCCCGCTTGATTTTCTCTTGTGAGCTTATTCTACCACGAGCGGGAGGTTATGCGCAATGACAAATGAAGATCTGGTCACGAAGGCTAAGGCGGGCGATCGTGATGCACTGGCGCAGCTCTGGGAACAAAACCGCGGCTTGCTGGCAACCTTGTTCGGTGAGCTTGCACGCAAGGCTGGCGCGAGAATGGCCGCTACGGGCGTGACATGGGAGGACGTGGAACAATCCTTCTTCCTTGCGGTCGCACTCGCTGTGCGGCTGTACGAGCCGGAACGGGGCGTGCTGTTCTCGTCGTTCCTGCGCTATCCTGTGAAGGCCGTCTTTTATGACCTGGTCGGCTGGCGTACTGAGCATCAAAAGCGTGACCCGCTCGGGCAGTGTGCCAGTCTTGATGAACCGGTCAGCGGCGAGGACGGGAGCCAGACCCCGCGCGGCGAGCTTGTCCCTGATCCAGCGGCCGGCCGGCAGTTCGAGGATGCAGAGGAGCGACTTTACACGGAGCAGCTGCACGCCGATCTGGAGGACTGTATCAGCACGCTTGATGAGCACCGAGCGGCTGTGATCCGCGCCCGGTACTTTGAGAATAAGACATTATCCGAGATTGGGGAGCGGCTCGGTGTAAATACCAGCCGTGTAGGGCAGTTGGAGCGCGACGCAATGTGGAAGATGCGCAGCGGTAGAAATATACAGAGGCTGTGGCAGTACCGCGAAATGATCATAAGCAAACACGCATACCACGGAACAGGTCTCAGCGCATGGAAGTATGGAGGCGGCAGCGTCGAGGAGCGGACTCTGGTTTATCTGGAGGGAAAAGGGCTGTTGTGATCTATCCTGAGATTTCTGAGACCCTAAAAAGACTCGGGTAAACTTGGGCAAGGCTGGGGCAAGGTTGCAAATAGGAGTGCTGCAAATGGGGGTAGATGAGGTACACTTCTGTACCATGTCAATGGAGTAGTACCCTGTAAGTGCAGTCGCAAATTCCCCAAAAATCTGTTAAACTGAACGAACAGAGACGGAGGGGATCGCAATGAAACGTTACAGCAAAGAATTTAAGG
>NZ_JBQKJR010000095.1:0-6420 GCF_052117165.1 Agathobaculum sp. LCP25S3_E8 | reverse complement strand
TGCCGCAGTTTTCCTGCGTTCCGCTACGCTCCACTTCGGAAAACTGCGCTGTATTACCATGCTTTTCAGATTTTGGGTGTTTCCAGACTGCACATTTCTTGACATTTCCATTTTTGCGGCCCTCTCGGGCTGCAAAAATAGCAAGTGTGGCCACACTTGCCCTGCTTGCCGTTAGTGCGTTGCCCCCAAAACAGCCAAAAAACGGAGGTGCGTGTTTCTCTTACGCATCCTCCGTTTCCCGAGCCTTTTGTAGTCCCTCTGCGGTATATTTCATTACGGTCAGCTCTTTCTCGTCCATGGAATTGAGCATGACATCAATCTGTTTCCGGCAGGTACTCTCTCCGTTGAGTTTGTCTGGGAAAAAGAATTGATCCACGGAAATCTCCAGCAGGGTAACGAGCTGATAGAAAGTATCAAAGCTGGGGTATTGTCCCCGGTTCTCGATATACATGATAGAGCGTGGGGTGCGGTTCACGAGCTGAGCCAAGTATTCCTGCGTCCAGCCTTTTTCCTCCCGCTTGCGCTTGATCTCACGGCCCAAGGCGTGAAAATCAAGGTGTTTGTCGTATTGGTACATTCTCATATCACCCTATATTATTCTACATTTCGGGTTTGAATATGAGAACGAAGCACAATTTTATATTATGTAGTTTTTTATTTCATGTATATTAGATTCTTCAAAGTGAACAGCCTTGACTTTATTGTGATGATAGTGTATAGTGTGTATTACAGAACAGCACACCAGAACAGGAGGTGATAGTCCTGTGAAGATCGTAATCTCAAATACTTCTGATACCCCCCTATACCAGCAAATCAAAGATCAGATTAAAGATGCTATTTTGAAAGAGGAACTGGTAGAAGGCGATCCCCTTCCATCTATCCGCACCTTTGCAAATGACCTGTCGGTAAGCGTTCTAACAATACGACGGGTTTACGAAGAACTGGAGCAAGAGGGATTTGTAACCAGCCAAGTTGGTATAGGAACCTTCATATCAACAAGCAATCTTGAGCTGTTGCGGGATTCCAAACGCCGACTCGTGGAACAGAAGATGCAGGATATGATTCAAACAGCAAAATCACTTAAAATCACAAAAGAAGAACTGAACATGATGATGGATATTTTGTATGAGGAGGTCTAATATGCAGCCGCTTTTAGAGGTGGAAGGTCTTAAAAAGACATATCCCGGTTTTCAGTTGAATGGAGTGTCCTTTTCAATTTATGAAGATTGTATCACGGGTTTTATCGGTGCAAACGGCGCTGGAAAAACCACTACCATACGCTCCATTCTTCACCTAATCTCACATGAGGCTGGCACCATAAAATTTAAGGGTAAAGACATATCTAAAACAGAAAAATCTTTCAAAGATTCTATTGGAGTCGTCTTTGACGAGGGATTCTTCTATGATGAATTAACCTTAACCCAGATGAAGAACTTGATTGCTTCTTCCTACTCTCATTGGGACAACGGGGCATATACGCATTACTTAGATGCTTTTTCTCTTAGACCTGATCAGACCATTTCTTCTCTCTCTCGTGGCATGAAAATGAAGTTCTCATTGGCATTGGCGCTGTCCCACCATGCGGAGCTGCTGATTATGGACGAACCCACAAGTGGCCTTGACCCTCTGGTGAGAAAGCAATTCATTGAAATTTTGAAAGAATTCATGGATCAGGGCGGAAAGGCTGTATTCTATTCCACGCACAACACTTCTGATTTGGATAAAGCTGCGGATATGCTGGTGATGATTGACAACGGCAAAATTCTGTTCGAAGAAGATAAAGATATGCTGTTGGAAACCCATCGGCTCGTAAAAGGAAAGGGCCTGTTGCCCTCCGAAACCAAAAAGCTGTTCTTGAAAGTGGAGCAAACGAAATACGGTTTTACGGGAGTTACCAACCAAGTGGAAGAAGCCAGGCGGATATTCCCGGATGCTGTATTTGAACGAGTGACGGTCGAGGACATCATGCTTTCCCACATGAAGGAGGGTAAACCCGTATGATTTTACAACTATTAAAGAAGGATTGCATTATTGCAAAGAACTATGTGGCTGCGGTTATTCTCATTGGGGTTGGCCTGCCGGTACTCTTGGTCTGGAAACAACCTCAAATGCTTGAAGTGTTTGCACTTCCGGGAGCTGTCTTTATTTCTTCTGTTGCATTCAATCTTGCGGTTTCCGAAAAGGAAAATATGTATCCTAAAGCAACGGCGCTGCTTTGTGCCACTCCTTATAACAGAGGGAAACTCGTAGAGGAAAAGTATCTGCTCTACTTTTTAATTTATCTTTATTGCTGTGTAGCATTCCGGATTGAAATGGAAGTTATCCCCCAGCTTGCCGCTGTTGATTTCGTGCGGTCTGTTGTCATTGTTTTTTGGATTCAGGTTATTTGTATGGGCATATTCCTTCCCATTCAATACCGATTCGGATATGAAAAAACAAAGCTGTTGGCAATGCTGCTGGTCGTTGCTGGCCCAGTGCTTATGAGCGTGGCTAATTCTTTCGTAGTACCGGCAACAGTTACCCAATCGTTCTCTGCCGTTCCGGGTGTAATGTATATCGTGCTCTGGGTGATTGGGGGCGCACTTTGGCTTTTCTCTATGTTTGTATCCAAGAAAATCTTTTCAAGTATTGATTTGTTTTGAGGGTTTGGCATGGGTGAAACTCAATGGATTATGTGTCCCGTGTGTGGCAGTAAAACACGACTGCGTATTCGATACGACACGGTGCTTGAACGGTTTCCACTGTATTGTCCGAAATGTAAGCAGGAAACGCTAATCAGTGTACGACAACAAAATATTTCAGTTATTAAAGAGCCAGACGCCAAGACGCAGAGCCGATAACGCTGAGGTAAAACCTCGGATGTTATCGGCTCTGTTTTGCTTTATAACAAACGATAACAGCCTGCCCCGCCCGACGGGGGAAAGAAAAAAACCGTTGCCGGGCAGGTCGATTTTGTGCGCTTATTCTACATTACCAGCGGCGGTTTTGTAAAAACAAGGCCGCCGTTTTCTTTTTGAAAAATGAGAATACGGGGGGTGTGTTAAAGTCGCCCTTTTTTAAGGATACGGCGGTGTCCGGGAGGTATCGCTGTGTCCTTTTTCGTTTTTCATCCCCCTAATCTGTCAAAAAAAGCCCGTCCGCCCAATGGGAGCAGTCTGGTGACGGATGTGAAATATGGCAGTACATAAATGAAAATGTAGTTTTATGCGCTTGCGTGTCGTTGTGGCACACGGGCGCATTTTGTTTTATTCACTTCGGGACAAGTTGTCCCGAAGCAGGAAAAGACAGCCTGAGGTGTCGCTCCCCGCCGCCCTCCGTTCAGATCGCCATTCACCCCCAACCATCTGAACGGAGGAATTACAAATGACGACCATCAATCTGAAAGACTTTTATCCGTGGTACACCCACGACGAATACATAGAGGTTTCCGAGGAAGTTGCCGACGAGCTCCGGGCAAGCAGGCTGTACGAGGCCGCCTATCAGCGGCGGATCGTTCGCAACAAAGCGCAGTATTCCCTCGATTGCGAGGACGGGATCGAATACTCCGCCTGCGTTTCCGAACCCACCCCGCAGGAGCTACTGGAACGCATGGAGCTGTTCTGCCATCTGTGCGCTGCGCTCAATTCCTTGCCCGAAACGCAGGGCCGCCGGGTGGATGCCTGTGTGATCCTCGGCAAGAGCTATTCCGAAGTAGCAAGGGCAGAGGGTGTCCATGAGAGTGCCGTGCGGCGCTCTGTGGAGCGGGGACTTGAGAAGATGAAACAGTATTTGAAAAAGTGTCTGTAAACCCGTCCGAATTGATCTGCCAGATGTCCTTGGTATATGAGAGGAGTTACATCCGATCAACAACTGAATAGCGGCGGCCCCGAGCCATAGAGCGGGGAGCCGGGCGGCGGGTGCGCTGTGACTTCTCCAGCAGGAGAACGAGCGAACAACACCAGCGCCGCAAGTGGGACAAGCCACCCCACGGCCATGATCCGCAGTCGGACAAGCTGGCCGCTTGCCCCTCCGGGCCGCTGCCCCCTCGGGAGCGTCATGCTGAGTATTGCTGTCTTATGACGGGCCAAGGAAATGAGCGTGGCGCTCCCGAAACTTTTATCAAGGAGGAAACCAACATGAAGTATGATCCCGAACTGGCGGCCCTGCTTGCCCAGCCGTGGAGTAACAATGCCTGCCGGGGCTATGTCATCTACGCTATGGAGAACTGCGGGTTTTCTTCCACGGACATCCGGCGTGTGGTGGCAGAGCTCCATGAGGTCTTTGACTTCTGTGGGCTGGAGGAGGCCCAGCAGCACTTTGAGAACAGCCCCTACTGACCTTGGGACAAGTTGTCCCAAAGTGGAGCAAGGCAAGAGGGCGGCACCGCCGAAGGTGCCGCCCTTTTGCGTTTCCCCACGGGACAAGGGGGACTGTCGGTCATTGTTTCGTATCGCTCTGGAAGGAGGCCCACATGGAAGATCCCGTACCCGTCAAGGAGGAATACACCTATCAAGTCGGCAAAATCCAATTCATTGTCACGCCCATCTACAAGGACAAAGGCGAGTCCATGCGTGACATCCTGTTGAAGCTGATGCTGGCCGATTTGGAGCCAGCTTAACTGTTCCATCGACATCCTTAACACGGGCAGTCGGCAGAGGTATAATATACATAGATAAGAACCTCTTGCTTGATTGCAGGAAGGAGGATATTTTGAAACAGTCAAGCAAGAAAATCTCTACCGGCACGGCCGCTCTCTACTGCCGACTGAGCCGTGACGATAATATGGACAGCGAGTCCAACAGCATCCAGAACCATGATGTAATGTATAGAGGGTGGATTACACCAAAAAACATTACATCATGACTGGCGGCTCATTTGTGGCGAATGAAAAGACAGTTATGATAAAGGAGGGATGCCCTCAAACCTACCGTAACTGTCAACCACATTCCCACGAAAGGAGCCTTGTATGGAACTGACTTACACCAAATGCGGCGACTATCTCATTCCCGACCTTGTGTTATCGGACACCAAAGAGTACCATATCGGGAAATATGGCCGCTTGCGCCGTGCCTACTTAAAAGAACACCGGCCCATTCTGTATGCCGATCTCATTGTCACTGAAAAGCTGTTTCCCCATTTGGAGGAAATCGACACCGCCTGCCGGGAGCGGCTGGAAATTATCGAAAAAGCCATGATGCAGCAAGAGGGTGTCACAGAAGCCCTGAAAGCTGCCGACCAGATGGCATGGGTGCGCTCCTTGAACTCCATCCACAACAGGGCCGAGGAAATTGTCCTGGCGGAGTTGGTCTATTGTTGAGGGAGGGAACGCAATGATTTTGGAAGCCATGTATAACGGGGAGTTTTATCCCTGTGAAACGGTAGTGCCCACGTCCCCGGAATACCGCAAGGCGATCCAAACCTGTGCGGCGTTGATGGAGCAGTTATCCCAGCGGCTCAGCAAAGAGGACTATGCTCTGGTGGAGGAACTCCGGGCGCAGAACGCTATCGCCCAGTGCGAGGAAAGTGAGAGCCATTTCAAGTATGGCTTTTCGGCGGGGCTGATCGTCCAGCAGGAGGCCCATGAACAGCTGCAAAACAAGAAATAAGCGATGGCCGAAAAAGCCCACGCAGCCGGAAAGAGAGAACCGGTGGCGTGGGCTTTCTGTGTATATGGTTATTCTGCCAGATCATCCGAAGTTTCCGCAACCAGTCTGTCAAAGTCGCTCTGATAGGTCCGATCCTGCAAAACTCGGAACTTTTCAAACTCTTTCTCGGCAAAGGCTTTGGCAATGGCGGCAGTCACCTTGCCCTTATCATGCAGAATATCTTCCTCGTTAAACTGTAAAAATGCGTCAAGCCGCTTGACCCAATCGGCCATATACATGACATTTCCCCGGCGGGCCTGCCGTTCCGCATAGTCCAGGTACATGGTGACGATCTCATTCAGGTTTCGCATTTCCGTTTCGTTCAGATAGTTTTTAGCGACGATGACATCGGATTTGCGGATGCGGCCCTTGGGGGCGTTTTTCCATGTGGTCAGGCCCATGTTGGGCTTAGTGCTGTCGGCACGGCCATATACGATCTCGGCGGCGGTATGATGGGTGACCGCATAGTGGAGCTTGTTCTGCACCGTGGCGAAAAACTCCTTTGTGATAGGACTTTCCACATCGTAGTCGGCGCTGCACTGGGAATAGATGTCCGTGATTTTCTGGTAAAATCTTCTCTCGCTGGCCCGGATGTCCCGGATGCGCTCCAGCTGTTCCTCGAAATAATCCTTGCCGAAAAAGTTCTCCGGCTCCCGCAGCCGTGCGTCATCCATCACATAACCTTTGATGATGAAGTCTTTCAACACTCTGTTTGCCCAAATGCGGAACATGGTCGCCTTTTTGGAGTTCACACGATACCCCACAGCGATGATGGCGTCCAGATTGTAATAGTTGG
>NZ_JBQKJR010000094.1:0-6560 GCF_052117165.1 Agathobaculum sp. LCP25S3_E8 | reverse complement strand
TACATGAACATGAAGCATCTGGAGGCGACCGTTGAGGATGCCTCCATTGCTGGCTGACTTCATTCATAACAGAGTCTGCGAACTAAAGTGCGAAAAATTCTTGACACGACCGAAAAGGAGCGAGCAGAGACACAGCTTTTACAGGAACAGCACAAGCTGGAGCGTCTGGAGAACAGAAAGAAATATCTGGAGAAAGGCGAACGCACCAAGCGCACCCACCGCCTTTGCAATCTGGGCGGCACGATTGAGAGCCTTGCCCCGGAGGTCAAAGATCTCACACGCACCGAAATGACAGAGCTGATGGAGTACATCTTTTCTCTGTCCGAAGTCCAGCGAGCCGTCCGACACATGGCGATTACCCACATCAACCAAGCAAACAGAGGAAAGGAGCAGAAAGCCGATGGCGATATTCCACTTCACAGTCACCCAGACCAAACGCAGTAAAGGTCAATCCGCTATCGCTTCTGCCGCCTACCGTTCCGGCGAAAGATTGTATAGCGAGTATTACGGCGAGTACAGCGACTACACCCGAAAGGGCGGCGTGATATGCTCAGACTGGACTCGTAGTTCACATCGTAGCTTCTGATTTTGCAGGCATCGCCGCTGTTTCCCTCTACGGTATAGACCCGGCTGCCGTCTGTGCCGATGACGATGCCCACATGGTCGGCGCTGCCGTCCAGGTCCCAATCGAAGAAGATGGCGTCGCCGGGGGCCAGATTGTCATAGCCGCGCGCGCCCCATTGTCCATGAGATTGGAACCAGGGAACCCCTTGGGACTGGCAGCCTGCAAAGCGCGGTTCAGACAGACCCATCTGGCCGTAGCACCAGGACACGAAGCAGGCGCACCATTCCACGCGGGAATTGAAACCGTACCAGCTCCAGTAGGGCTGACCACCCACATTTCCCACCTGACGTTTGGCCAGTTCCACCAGCCCCGGGTTGCCGGGGCGTGTGCCGTTTACAAACTCCACACCGTCCAAACTCTCGGAATCACTGGTATTTGTGGAGCCGCCGCCGAAGATCAGCGGCTTGTTGCCCAGCGTCTGCCGGTACACCTGATACATTTCCAGCTGGTCAGGGGTCAAAAGCTCTGTGGCAAGAGAGGAAATGGGGCGGCTCTCCAGCTTGACATGAAGAATCCGGTATTCATATTCGTGTTCGTCCCCATCTTCATCTGTATAGGTACGAATTTGGACTTCCTCGGTCAGTGTCAAGGTGTATTGGGCTGAAAACACTCGCTCCAGCTCCGCCTGTGCGCTCTGCCGGGTATAGCCCTGCAACACAGCAGACAGATAAGCCGCCAGCTCATGGGGGTCATGCCCGATCATATCCAGGTCATAACGGTATTCGTCATATCCCGGATGGCTGCTTTCGATGTTGTCGATCTCGGCTTGCAGCACCGCTTCTCTGGCGGCGTAATCGGCCTCCACCGCAACAAGTTCCGGGTCATCCGACGGATAGGTAGAGCCGGAAATGGCAGAACCAATGCTCTGCGCCATCATGGAGCAGGAGGACATGGTGTTGAGCAACAGGCAGATGAGAAGAAAAATCGCACCTACAAGCAAAAAGCCTTTTTTATGGCGCATAATAAATGCTCCGGCCTGCTGTGCCTTTTCCTTGACCGTCTTGGCGGCCTTGCCGGTCTTTTTTGCGGTGTTGGCGGTGTTTCCGGCGCGCTTGGCGGCGTATTCCTTTTTGATGGCCTGTTTCTGCTGCCAGCGTGAAAACGGATTGCTGGTAAGCTGGGGATTTTCCCGCAGGGACTTTTGATACAGGGCATTTACATTGGCCTTTTCCAGCTTTTGCTCCGCCTGTGCCGCCTTGCGGTAAGGTTTCAGCTTGTGACTGCGGTAGCCTTCCCGGAACAGCCGCGCACCGGTTTCGACAGCTTCCTCGGACTTGTGGGCGCTCTCCACGCCCACATTGTCCTGTTCTGTTTTACGGATTTCCTTGTGGAGTTTCCCCAGCGCCGCATCTCCCGGAGCATCCCGGACCGCATGGGACAGCTTGGAGGGCGGTTTTTTCTTGTCCTCCAGCACCAGTTTGGTGGTCACTTTGCCGGTCCCCAGGTCCACCGTTTTTTGCCGCACCTGCTTTTTTCGGATTTTCGCCTGCGCCCTGTCTGCTTTGGCGGCGGCCCGGTCAGCCTTGCGGATGGGCTTTTCCAGCGCCGGGTCAGCGCGTTCCTCGTCTGTAAAGTGCAGGCGCGGTTCCTTACGCATACCAGCCACCCGCCATCAGGTCATTCAGCAGCACACAGGTTTCCGCATATACCGGAATCTGAATGGTTTCTGCCGGAAAGACCGTTGTGGACAGGAAAAGCGCCATCAGGGTTCCTCTTGCCATGTCCCGATCCTGAATCGGGCTGCCAATAAACAGCTTGGGAACATCCGGTATGCCCTCTGTCCAGATATGGTGAATCCGGGTAAATCCGGCATAGCCCTTGGGCGTGAGATTTTTTGCTGCCTTTTCCTGCTCATAGCAGTAATGGACGGCAGCGCGAAGCAGTTCTACCATCTGCTCACAGCCGCTGACAGCGGCCAGAAGCAGACCTGCGCCTTTTTCAATTTCTTTCTTTGTCATGCTGTTCATCCTCCTTTTTTAAGTCCAACGGTTTCGTGGTCATAATGCGGTACAGTTCCGTATTCTTGGGGAAATGGTCCACAAACGGCAGGATGGTGGAGCCGTAGAACAAAAGTCCCTCGCCCTCGCCGGAGTGGGTCACATAGGAAAGCTGGTGCGGGGAAATGCCCAGCTGCTTGGCGAGAATCTGCCGGTCTCCGCCCGCCTGGTTTAACATATACACGAAGTCGGAGTTTTCAAAGATGTTCTCTACCTCGCGGCTGCTCAAAAGGTCTTTGACATTCTGGGTGATACCTGTCGGAATACCGCCCCATTTACGGAATCGCTTCCAAATCTCCACCGTATAAGCGGCGGTCTGTTCCTCTTTCAGCAATAAGTGCATCTCGTCAATGTAGTAACGGGTGGACTTGTGGGCGGCACGGTTGATGGTAACGCGGTTCCACACCTGATCTTGTACCACCAGCATCCCGATTTTCTTCAGCTGCTTGCCCAGTTCCTTGATGTCATAGCAGACGATACGGTTGTTGATGTCCACATTGGTCCGGTGGTTGAACACATTGAGGGAGCCGGTCACATAGATTTCCAGCGCTGTGGCGATGTACTGTGCCTCTTTTTCCTCCTGCGCCCGCAAGAGATTATACAAATCCTCCAGAATGGGCATATTCTCCGGGCGCGGGTCGTTCAGATAGTCCTGATAGACCAGCCGCACACAGCGGTCGATGATGGTTTTCTGCACCGGCTGCAAGCCCTCTTTGCCGCCCACGATCAGTTCACACAGGGACAGGATGAAGTCGGACTTGAGAGACAGCGGGCTTTCATCGTCCGAATAGTCCAGGTTCAAATCCATGGGGTTGATGTAGTTGGTGGAAGTGGGCGAAATCTTGATGACCTGTCCATGCAGACGCTCCACCAGCGGGGCATATTCCGCTTCCGGGTCCAGAATTTCCACCTCATCGGAAGTCAGCAGGAAGCAGTTGGCGATCTCTCGCTTGGCGCTGAAGGACTTGCCGGAACCCGGTGTGCCGAGAATTAGACCGTTGGGGTTTTTCAGCAGCTTTCTGTCCACCATGATGAGGTTGTTGGACAGAGCATTGATGCCATAGTACAGCGCTTCTTTACCGTTCTGGAATAATTCCTGGGTGGTGAACGGCACAAAGATTGCCGTGGAACTGGTGGTCAGCCCCCGCTGAATCTCGATCTGATTGAGACCCAAAGGCAGGCAACTCATCAGCCCTTCCTCCTGCTGGAAGTCCAGCCTTGTCAGCTGGCAGTTGTATTTCTGCGCGATGGAGCTGGCTTGGAACACATTGTTGTCCAGCTGGCGGGGATTGTCTGCGGTGTTCAGCACCAGGAAGGTCACAAGGAACATTCGCTCGTTGCGGCTTTGCAAATCCTGCAAGAGCTTTTTGGCCTCGACACCATAAGTGGCAAGGTCGGAAGGGATGATGTCCATGTCATATCCGGCACGGACAGCTTTTTTCTGTTCCTCAATTTTGGATTTATCCAGATCGGTGATTTTCCGCTTCACCGTCTTGATGGCCTTGATCTGATCCACCGACTGAATGTGCATACTCACAATGAGCGAGCTTTCCATATCCAGAAAATCAGCCAGCATCCGGTCATTCAACTCCGGCGCTAAAATCTGCAAAAAAGAAACCGCCCCGTATTTCTTGCCCATACGGAACTGCTTGCCGGTGCGGAACTCAAAGGAGCTGGGGGCGATAAAGTCCTTGGTGGACAGACCGCTGGTGGAGAGCCAGTCCCACTCAAACCGGAACGGCAGCTGCTCATCCATGTGGAAGATACCATGCAGCTGGGCAAGCCGCGCCTTTCCATCCAGCGTTTCCGCCGCTACGCCCAGCCGCTTGAAGTTATTGAGAATGTCGGTCTCAATGCGCTCCAAACGGGGCTTGGCCGCCTTGATGCTGTCCGCGTCAATGCCAAAGGTGAGATACTTGGTTTTGATTAGGCCGTTGTTGCCCTTTGCCAGCTGGTTTTGCAGCATGGTGGTGTACTCCACCCGGATACTGTCAAAATCATCCCTTTGAAGGGGGATGTTGATGGCGCGGGCAAAGGTTTCCTCCGATGCTGCAAGGTTCAAAAAAGACAGCTCAAACTGAATCGAGCTGTCGAAGTAGTTGAGAAAATCGCACCAGCCCTCGAAGATCGCGGTTTTATCCTCGTTCTGTGAAAGCTGATAATTGATGTCCTGAAATTGAATGGTTTTTGTGTAGTGACCGTCTGATACCCGGCAGATACCGTCCGGCCACATCCGTTCATAAGAGATGCTGTCCTGCGCGGATTTTTCCTTTTTGTCCGTGCGGTTGGCGCGGGCAATGGCAGCTTCAATCTGCTTTCTGTCGGCGCGGGACAGCTTTTTCTTTGTTTTGACCGGCTGCACAGCTTTTTCCTCGTTTTTTCCGAACAGCTGGTGCAGCCAGTTTTTGATTGCCGTAAACAATGTGTGACACCTCCTCGTCGAGATTTGCCTGCCGCTGCAACACGGCATAGAAGTTATTGGTGCGGTAGGGGCGCTGCCTGGGGCGGATCACCGTGACGCGAATGATATTGCCCACAATCTTTTCCAACGGCTGGCCATGCTTTTCGTACATCGCCAGCAGGAAGAAGGGCAGCATAACCAGCATCATACACATGGCAGCCACGCTGTTTCCCGCAGGCCCCCGGAGCAAAAAGAAAAGCGGTACGCCGATCAGCGCCCCGCCGCCGAAGCAGACCATCTGCCTCTTGGTTAAGTTGAACGCGACCTTGGTTTTGACTTTCGTAAGGTCCTTGGGTACGGGTACATAAGCCAATGTGGAAACCTCCTTCCGTTTTAGTGCGCCTGAAAGACTGATTTTGCGAGACTGCCGGTTTTGAACAGCGTAAAGCACAGCAGCACGGTGTAGCCCACGCAGCTCCAGATCGCCATGATGATGTCATCTTCCAGAGCGATGTTCTGCACCAGCACAGCATAAATTGCCACGCAGACGATGATGAGAAACGCCTGAAAGCCCAGCGCCAGCAGGGAGCGCAGATAGTTCTGGCCCATGCCGCCCCATTCCTTGCCCATCATGGCAGCCATAGGGATGGGCGCAACGGATGTCACAAGGTAAATTTCAATCATACGGCCATAAATCACGATGAAGATGCAGATATACAGCGCCCACATGGTAACGCCGATAAACATACTCTGGAACCAAAGCCCGAACAGCGGACCCAAATCCATTTCCATCAGCCGGGGTTCCATGTCCGTAAGGACAGAGGAAATATCAATGGCGGTATCCGAAGAAATGATGCCGGATGCCTGTGCCACCACACTCTGCGCCATATCGAACACGCCCATGACGATATTCCATGTATTCGTGACAAGGAGTATGGCTGTGGCTGACTTGAACACCCATTTGAAAATCATCCAGGTGTCCACATCATGCAGGTTGTTTTTGTCGGTAATCATCTGGATCAGTTCCAGCGTCATTACAATCGCCAGAATCACACCGGCGATGGGAACCATGATGGAGTTGGACAGATTCTCAATCATACTGAAAATGCCGCCGTTCCAGCCCTGCGGCGTTTGCCCAACCTGTACGGATATATCTCCGACCTGCTGGTTTACAGAATCGAACATCCCGGACAGGTTGCCCATAATGCCGCCTACCAGCATTTCTTTCAGCCAATTTGTCAGGGCTTCAAGTAAGAAATCCATACGGTGTCAACCTCCTTTCCGCCGCCCCCGCAAAACTGCGGGAACGGCAAGGATTTCATACGGAGACGCTTAGACAGAGAAAAGCCCGGAGAGCAGAGGTACAAGGACCATACCAACAACAGCTACACCAGCACCGGCCATGAGCTGCTTCATGCCCTGTGATTTTGCTAATGTGTGATAAAGAAGCATTAGAAGTGTAAAAAATTTTGCCGTTCCTATCCGGCACTTGGCCATTGTGTCGGATAGGTCGGGCGGTTATTCGGGCAAGTCAATC
>NZ_JBQKJR010000093.1:0-6648 GCF_052117165.1 Agathobaculum sp. LCP25S3_E8 | reverse complement strand
TTTGCTAATGTGTGATAAAGAAGCATTAGAAGTGTAAAAAATTTTGCCGTTCCTATCCGGCACTTGGCCATTGTGTCGGATAGGTCGGGCGGTTATTCGGGCAAGTCAATCTTGCCGACAAAGCTGTAATAAATCTCAATGTCCTGCCTGCGGGTGCCGTTCTCGTCGTAACTGCACTCATGCACCACGATTTTCTCTACCATTTCCCGCAACAGGGTGGGGGTCAGTTCTTCAAAGGCAAGGTGCTTGCGGACAATGCCCATGAATTTCTCGGCGTTGACGGTGGCGGCCTGCGACTTGTCCAGTTCAGCTTGCAGGGCTGCGGCTCTCTTTTTCAGTTCAGCTTGCTCGGCTTCATAATCAGCCGACAGTTCCATGAAACGCTCGTCGCTGATTTTGCCGTTTACATTGTCCTCATACAGCCGCTTGATAATCCGGCTCACTTCGGCAATGCGTTCCTGTGCCTGTTCAAGCTGCTTGGTGGCTGCGGCGGTCTTTCGCTTGCCGCCGATCTCGTTCTGCTGGACAAGCAGTTTCACAAACCGGCTCTCATGCTTGGCTGCGTATTCGGTCACTTGCCGAAGATTTGCCAGGACACCGGCGGTCAACAGGTCGGTGCGGATAAAGTGCGCCGTACAGTCGCGGGTGCGCTTCTTGTAGCTGCCGCAGATGTAACAGTCCTGCTTGCGGTCTTTGTTCTGATACCGCTGCTGATACAGCACATGGCCGCAGTCGGCGCAGAATAAAATCCCAGAGAACAGCCCCACTTCATCATAGCGGTTCGGGCGTTTGCGCTGCTTGCGTAACTCCTGCACACGCTCCCATGTTTCCATGTCGATCAGCGGCTCATGGTGGTTCTCAAAAATGGCCTGCTTCTCAATGGGGTTCTCTACGCTGTGCTTGACCTTGTAAGAGGGCTTTTCCGTCTTGAAGTTTACCAGACAGCCGGTGTACTCCCGATTTTCAAGGATATGCACGACGGTGTTTGTCGCCCACTTGCACTCATAGCCGGGGTGGTAACGGCGGGTGCTGCCTGTCCGCTGATATTCCAGCGTCCCCGGCGTGGGGATTTGCTGCTCCGTCAGCATACGGGCAATCTTGGTCGGGCCGTTCCCGGCAAGGCAAAGCTGGTAAATCTGCTGTACCACCGGGGCGGCTTCCTCGTCTATGATGAAGTTTTCGTCCTCGTCCATCACATAGCCGTAAACCGGCTTGCTGGTAACGGGCTTGCCGCTCATGCCTTTTGACCTTTTTACTGCCTTGATTTTCTTGCTCGTATCTCTCACCAGCCATTCGTTGAACAGATTTCGCAGCGGGGTAAAATCGTTGTCCATGCCGCCGTTTGCGCTGTCCACATTATCGTTGACAGCGATAAAACGCACACCCTTTTGAGGGAACAGCATTTCCGTGTAAAACCCCACTTGCAGGTAGTTTCGCCCCAGCCTTGACATATCCTTGACGATAACGGTTCCCACTTTTCCGGCTTCAATGTCTGCAAGCATAGACTGAAAGCCCGGTCTTTGGAAATTTGCCCCGGAATAACCGTCGTCGGTGTACCAGCGCAGATTGGTAAAGCCGTTCTGTTTTGCGTAGGCTTCGAGTATCCTTTTTTGGTTCGATATGGAATTGCTCTCTCCTTGCAGTTCATCGTCTTTGGATAATCTCGGATAAAGGGCGGTAATCAGGTTTTGGGTGGCTTGTCTTAACATAAAATCCTCCGTTTCCGACAGCCAGCCCCACTATTCCGTATTTTTATCATACCACATGGGGCGGCTGTCTGTATAGCGGCAAAAGTGTAAAATCTGCTTCTTTATAGTTTATAAAAAAGAGCGTTCTTTTCATAGGGATTATCATGAAAAACGGTAATTGAAAATCCCTTTACTTCATGCTATAATACGAAAAGCGTTACCAGCGACGATAATGCGGGATTTTGTCTGCAATTCATTGAAGGAGGTACAGGCATGAAGTTTGAAAAAATTGATTGTGGCAACGGAATTGCGGTTGCCGTATCAAGTGACAGCATGATTATTACTGATGTCGATTCTGCGCTTGATTTGCTTATGTCTGCCAAATACGAAGCAGGCACAAAGTATATTGTCGTGGATAAAAAGAACATCATTGAAGATTTCTTCATTTTGAGCAGCGGCTTGGCGGGAGAAATTCTTCAAAAGTTTATCAATTACGGTGGAAAAATCGCTATATACGGGGATTTTTCACATTACACCAGCAAGCCGCTGAAAGACTTTATCTTTGAAAGCAATAAAGGGAAAGATGTGTTCTTTGTTGCAACAAAGGAAGAAGCAATTCAAAAAATAAGTCAAAGCATTTAGTGGATAAAATCCCCATATCGGATAGTTGTGTATTAACCCAACGCGAAAGCGGCCATGTCAAAGCATGGCCGCTTTTTCCATGCCCCCGGCTCATGCCGGATAAGTCGGCTTCTGTGTAGCAGCGGCTTCGGCTTGCAGCACTTTTTCCATTTTGTCGATGGCAGTTTCGGTGCTGTCCTGCTTGAAATAGCCGGACACCACAAGGACAGAGTTGCCCATGCGGATTTTCGTCACGCAGTCGGGGCGGCGGGGATTGGTTTTTGTGGTCTGTTCGTAATCTGCCATAGGCTACTCCTTTCACTCATTCATCAGATTTTTCAGCCGTTCCAGCTTGGCTTGTGCGGTTTCCCTGCGGAAGTTGCCGCCCGTAAAACGGACAGGGGCGCACATTTCCAGCAGCCGGTCATAGATACGGGCATAGGCGGTGTCGGTTGGGTTCTGGATTTGCTGCAAGGTCAGGTTGGTGGTGACGATCAGCGGCCTGCGGCTGCGGTATCGGCTGTCTATCACGCTGTAAACCTGTTCCAGCCCGTAGGCGGTGTCACGCTCCATGCCAAAATCATCAAGGATAAGCAGCGGATAGCGGCAAAGCCGGGAAATGTATTCGTTCCTGCCCTCGAAGCTGGCGGCAAGGTCATTGAGGATAGCGGCAAAGTTCGTCATGCGGACAGGGATTTTCTGCTCCATCAGGGCGTTTGCGATACAGCCCGCAAGGTAGCTTTTGCCGGTTCCCACACCGCCCCAAAAGAGATAACCGATGTTCTCGGCCTGCATGGTGTCCCAATGCTCCGCATAGAACCGGGCAACGGCGGTCTGGGGGTTCCTGCCGTTGTCGTTTTCAAAAGTCCAGTCCCGCATGGCGGTATCGGAAAATCCCCGGCGTTTCAAGTCCTCTACGGTGTCAAGGTGTCTGCGCTGCTGTTCGGCGGCTTCACGCTCAATCCGCTGCGCCCTCTGGCAGTCGCACTCTGCCGGGTGGCGGTCAAGCCCGAAAAGCGTCTTGCCCTCTGGGAAATAGGCTTCTTTGGGCTTGCGGCATTTTCCGCAGTACAGCAAACCGTCCTCGCCTGTGTAGTCGCCGCTGTCCGGCTCGGTATCCGGCAGCAGATTGATATTCTCGATTTTGTTCATAAACTTTCTCCCTCCTTGCAGGTGTAGTCCGGGACACCCTGTTTCGGGGCGTCCTTTTTGTCATTCTCTGCCCATATCCGCAGGGCGGCGGCATAGTTCTGGTAGGTTCTCCCGTTGGCGGCAAGGTAGCGGCTCATTTCCTCAATGAGCCGTTCCAGTCTGTCCGGGAACTCGGCTTTCAGTTCTGCATACTCGGCTTCGGTCAGAAAAACATTCTCATATCTGCCAAACGGTTTGTGCGGCTCTCCACTCACTCCCATTGTTTGGTTTTCTATCAGGTTGTTTATAGTAAGGTTGTTAGGGGTCGGTTTTCCGACCGTCATAAGGTCGCTTTTCCGACCATCAGTAGGTCGGTTTTCCGCACTTATGAGGGTCGCTTTTCCGACTGTCATAGGGTCGGAAATCCGAACTAATGGCGGCAGCTTCACATACAGGCGGTTGGCTGCGGAAAATCCCGCCCGTTTCCGTTCCAGAAGTCCGGCTGCGTCCAGTTCGTTCAAGGCGGCTTTGATGGCGGTCTGCCCCTTATCCAGCATTTCGGCAATCTCCGCTATGGGATAGACAATGAATGTCCTGCCCTGATCGTCCTGCCAGCCGTTCCGCTGTGACAGGGTGGTGCGGTCTAACAGCAGCGCATAGAGCAGCTTGGCGGTCTGGGAAATGTCCATTTTCAGCAGGAACCGGGGATATGGCAGGTAGGGCGGCAAGCCTGTGTCCAGCCCTACATAAATGGTTTCCTGCGTGTTGTCCGGCTTCATGGCTTCGCCCGCTTGGAGCGAAACGGCGGGCACTCGATGATCATAGCCCGGAAACTCTGCTTGCAGGTGCGGCGGCACTTGCGGCAAAGAGGATTGTAGGTGATACGGTTGCGCTCATTGAGGAAGAACGCCCATTCTTCCTTGCGCTTCTTGCTCATTCTCGGCATGGCGGCTCCTTTCTGCCGTTTCTATCGATGTAACCGGATAGGCGGCGTTTGGTGTATGATTTCGGTGTCATTTTCGGGGATTTTCCTCTCTGTATGCCCCTTGAAAAAGGCAGGTGGTATTGCGGATAGGGTCAGATATAGGGAACGCTTTTGTGCGGTTTCGGTATCATTTCGGGGTGGAGTTCAGTGGTCAATTTCCCATAGCAAAGGGGTGTCCAAAATGGAACCCCCTTTCCGGGTAGGGGTGGAACAAAACGGAACACCCTTACCGCTCCCAATCCCGACGCACCTCTTTTGTCCGTTCCTGCCGGAGCATGGCGGCAAGGTTGGATTTGACCTTTTGCAGCTCGGCGGCTCTGGCTTTCTGCTCCCGGTACTCGGTGTAAATCCCGTTTTTCTCGGAAATCAGGGCTTCATTTTCCGCTTGCAGCTTGGAAACGGCGGGCAGCTTCTTTAAGCCCTGTTGCCGAAAATACCGCACCGCCGCTTCATACAGCGTCAGGTCTGCATGAAACGCTTCCCGGTATCGTTCCGGCTTCTTGGCAGTTTTCAGCCCGTCATGGGCGGGCTTGGTTCTGCGGTAAACGCTGATCTGGTGCATGAGTTCCTTGTTGGCGGTGATTCTGGATTCCAGTTCTTTCAGCTTTTCTCCGGCGGCGTGCTGCCCGGAAATGGCGGCTTCCAAAGCTGTGTCCACTTCTTCGGGGCTGGCAAAACCATGCTCGGAAAGGAAATTCATGGTCTTTGCCATCTGTTTGAGGTTAAAGGTTTTTGCCCAACGCTCATAACCGATACCTTTTCCCTCGGCTCGCTTGGCGGCTATATCTACAAGCCGCTGCGGGCTGTCAGGGTTCGGGGTGATTTGGGCGGGTTTTGTCCGCTGTATGCCCTTAGTAAGCTGCGGCTGGTGTTCCTGTCTGTCCTGCATCTTTGCGGCTGCTCTATGGGCGTTCTGCTGGAAAACAGCAAGGACAGCGGCCTTGTCGAAGTCCGTCCCCAGCTTCCGGGCGGTGATGGGCTTTGTTCTGTCCGGCGTGAGATAGGACAGCCGCCCCCGGCTCTCCTTAACGGTCACGCCCTCCCGCAACAGGAGAGCGGAAAACTCGTCAAAGCTGGCGGCGGTGGCAAGGGCTTGGCGTATGGTCTGCCGCAAACGGCCTTTGTCGGTTTCAAACTTGGTCTGTCGGGGTGCGATACCCTCGGCAAGCAGCACAGCGTTTTCCTTGTCCAGCTTGGCTTGCCCCTTGCGCTTCGCCCAGTATTCACGCTCGGTCACTTTGTTTCGGCTGCCGTTCAAGAGGTCGATCTGGTAAAGCCCCTCCCGGTGGCACATCTCCATGACTTCGCTGCGGAAATACCGCATGGCGGCTGCGGTACAGCGGTGCTTGTTCCCGGCTCTGGTGTCGCTTGCCCTGTCCATGTAGGGCTTGCGCTCCACCTCGGCAATCCGCAGACTGTTGATGAC
The DNA here is from genome assembly GCF_052117165.1 of Agathobaculum sp. LCP25S3_E8. Taxonomy (NCBI): domain Bacteria; kingdom Bacillati; phylum Bacillota; class Clostridia; order Eubacteriales; family Butyricicoccaceae; genus Agathobaculum; species Agathobaculum sp. LCP25S3_E8. The sequence continues at coordinate 797 of NZ_JBQKJR010000093.1, read as the reverse complement.
AATATGCACATGGATATTGCCGCTATGGTTGTGCCCGTCCGGGTGGGTACAGACAAGGGCTTGGTGTCCGGGAAAATGCTCTTTGCAGTAGGCCAGCCCCAACGCCTGCGCCCGGTCTACGGTCAGGCCATTGTCGGCTGCGTCCCGTGGGTCAAAGCTGATGATATAGTGGTGGCTCTTGATGTCCTCCCGTTTGCTGTTCTTGCCGTACCGCAGATTTGCCCGGATACATGACAGGGCAAAATCTTCCTCCCCGCAGTTCAGCGTGTCCAGCCGGTAGTCCTGCCGGGGAATGAGCCGCCCGGCTTCATCAAGGGTGGGTTTCATGGTAAACTCGTCATGCTCAAAGGTGAGATAGGCTTCGGCGGCTCCGTAGTCGGCATTTTTAGAGCTGATATGCTTGATCGTTGCCATAGGCTTCACCTATCACTTTCAGCACCTCGAATTTGAGGGCGGCAAGGTCGGAAACAGCGGCTCTCACCTCACTGGACAGGGCGTTGTAGGGTGCGCCGTATTCGTTGAGATACCGGGCGATCTGGTTCAGGTTGCTGCCGATTTTCCCGTACTGCGCCACAAGGGAAGATATGGCGGTGAGCATTTCTTCGCTGTGGGCAGTCACCCGGATAACAGGAGAAATCCGGCTGTAAAAAACGGCTTGCCGGATATACTCGGACTGGCTCATGGAGAGGGCGGCGCATTTGTCCTCAAAGGCTCTGCGCTCGTCCTCGGTCAGACGGGTCTTGACAACACATTTCCGCTTGGGGGTGTTGTAGGTTTTGTGTGGCATGGTGGCTCAA
>NZ_JBQKJR010000092.1:0-6924 GCF_052117165.1 Agathobaculum sp. LCP25S3_E8 | reverse complement strand
TGCCGCAGTTTTCCTGCGTTCCGCTACGCTCCACTTCGGAAAACTGCGCTGTATTACCATGCTTTTCAGATTTTGGGTGTTTCCAGACTGCACATTTCTTGACATTTCCAAACCTTGTGGAATTAGGTTTACACCTCCAAACATAATTTATTTGGAATTTATTTCTTCACACTCCCCAAATCACATCTTTTTTCTCGATTCATCAACAAATAATTATCCATCCAAATTCATAATCTTTGGTTAATCTATCTTAATTACTTTTGATTTGGTTTTTTCATATTCTAGGTTATTTTTAATCAACATACCTACACCGTGGTCATACTCTATTGTTTTTAATAATGATGATAGTCTATTAAACTGCTACTGCATCATAAATATTGCCTTTTTGCACCGACAACTAGCCCGAGTACAGCTCAATTATAAATCCCTAATATCCTCCCATACTCATAGTAAGCCGAAATAACAATATCACGTAAACGAGAGTTCAGCATATCATTTGCGCCCTCGATGATGGACAGGCTTGCAAGCAACTGTCCAGAATTATTATCATACAAATAATATCCACCAGCGACCCGCCGAACTCCAATAAACTGTAAAGCCCTCTTTGGAATCTTACCTGATGCCTTAGCAGCTGTTCCTAAATCTCTCATATCATCTGTCCTCCTTAATCTGTATCGTTTTAACCAATTTTCCCATTGTCATAATGGTGTTGGCAATAGCATCTTTCATAAGTTCTGTGCTAACTGCGTCCCCATTTGCATTTACCGAAAGATGAATCTCTCGATAAACTTGATTGCTATTTTCGTCGTATATTTTTACTGAATCTGATGTACTGATAACCATATCATTTCTCCTTAAATTTTTATTTACTTATATATTGCATCTATGTATTTTTCATAGTTGTCTATAATATCAGTACTGTAAGAACCATCATTCAGACAGTATTCATTTTTTACTTATTATTTATAGTGCTGGCGTATTGTTCATCAGCTTTTCAGATTCTATAAATTCCAAATGCCATACTCAACAGCAAAAAAAATAACACCCCGGCAGGAGTGTTCTTCTCATATCCCAATAAACATTCGTTTCATAAAAGTATTAGCCCAAATAAACTATGCTGCAATCCTATCAGTGTATCTACCCCCCAATATTCATGGCTCATTTGCTTTTAAAGTATTTCGTCCATCTTTTTTTCCATCAAATTTTAATTCTAATGTTCTCCGTACAACGCATAGGGGAATGCCGGACAATTTTACAACTAGTTCAACCGTCCCGATCAGCAACGCTGTTGCATTTTTTCAAGGGAACCATCTGTTTTTTACACATTTTCTGACACTTAATCACTTGCCATGCATTTTACTTTTGATGCTGAATTGACAACGTATACCTACAATGCATCAAGAAATTTTGACACTGTCCATCTTCAAAATCCATACGGGTATTGGAAGTATACGTCCTATCCTAACACCTATTGTTTATCCTCTAAACACCTCCTGCATTCCGCACTTCCGAATGCTGCCACCTGCCCATAATGTCATATTCACAGGCAAAAAAATAACACTCACGCTTGAGTGTCAACCCCTTTAAACTTATAAACCTCATCCCCACATCACAAGAGGAATAGGACAATAGAAAGCGTACGATTCTTTTCTTCCTCCGCTAACTTCACATCTCCCTCAGCCTTTTCATATTGCTTACTGATGTCATGGTATTCATTAAGGGTATTGGCAAAGGCTTGGTCACCTACACCACCCGCTTGAGCACCAAACGTGTTTACAAAGGCTGAAAGGTTTCCAGTATCATAATTCGACTTACCCTCTGTAATCGTGAAGCTATCCATGTAGAAGCTGTTGTTATTGGCATTGCGTGCTCCAGCTGGCTTGATGCCTACCATGTTTTCACCTAATAGGTTCTTAACTATTGGAGCACTCGTAGCTTTACCACTACCAGTTGTATCACCATATTTATAAGATGCTATGGTCGGAATGTCCTTGCCCCTCCAAATTACATACCAGTAATTAGGGTGCATATCATAAGAACCACCTGCATCACCCCTGTTAAACTCATAAACATTATCTTCATCATAAGACATAAAGCCTGATTTGTTACCCATTATATCTGATTTAACAGGCGTGGTGTTACTACTTACAAACCGCAAGAAACTATCTTTACCTATGTGCTCATTACATGAATGCCCACTACAATCTTCATCACCACAATAGTGGGTTTCAGAACCCGTAATCGCCGCCCACTGGAATGTAATCGTTGGTATTCCGCCTATATCTTTTAAGGACTTTAACCAACTAATTCGCTTCTCTGTGAGACGAAGGGAACCGGTTTGTGGTTCTTCCTCTTCTTTCTCATACTTGATAAACAACTCACTGTCTGGGTCTACCCACTTGTCTGGGTCTACCTTGTCTGGAGTAGTACCAGAACCATTTGTGACGTGCTGCTTAGCTTCATCATAAGTCGGGTACGGCTCAGGAGTATTAGGTGTTGTATCTTCAATGATCGCCCAATCAACTACCTTGTACTCATCTTCATCAGTTATGTCATAGGGTTCATCCTTAAAGACTGTTTCTGTCTCAATGCGCTCTGGCGTTGAATCACCCTTGTTATAATACATCTTTGTGACGTTAGTAACATCCTGCTTGACATACTTGATAAATAACTCACTGTCTGGATTCGACCAGTTTGTTGGTCCCAAAGGTCCAGTTGTTGTTCCTTCATTCTTGTCACGCTCTGCTTTGTGCTCCTTAACTTCCTCCCATGTGGTATAAGGCTCAGGCTCCTCTAGAGTATCATCCGCTACGATAACCCACTCAGTCATTTTATAACTCTCTCCATTGAGTTCGTCGTTCTTGACTTCATAGGTGTCAAAGGCAGATATTTGCTCTGTCTTTATTTCAGTTGGCTCAGTAGCATCCTTATCCTCAAAGTACATCTTCGTGACATTCGTCATTCTATTCGGAATTGGAAACTCATCGTCATATAGTTCTATTGATGGCGGGGGTGGAATTATAAATGGTGCTTTGTAATACAAGAACACCGCTTGTAATTTGTCTGCACCCTCACCATACTTTGCTATTAAACCACCAGTTTTAGTTTGCTGAATATGCTTTTCATCAGCCAACTTGGAGTATTTTGCATTTTTCTCTGTGGTGAGCTGTAACTCGCGGGATTCATACCAATTCTTGATATCATCATCGGTGAACTCTGGGTCTTGGAGAAATGCCTTAAGCTTATTGGTTACGCCCGGCCAACCCATTTCTGCGTCGAAGAATTGTAGGCTATCATCCTCAACCTTTAAGTAACCACCAATTTCTTCCTTAGCCGTCATATAACCCTCAGCTAATTGATATTCACCCTCTGTCGCTGGTGCTGTGTATTCCGTTAAACTCTCCGAATTGAAACTCTTTGCATTATCCGCTTTCCGATTAAACACCTCTCCATAATACTGCTCCATTTCTTCGCCTGTGAGTGGTGTTTCTGTTTCGTCACCTTTGACTATAACTGTTTTACCATCAGATGCAAGTGCTAAACCTGCCCTGTCAAGGTCTGCTTCAGTCAAGTTGTAGTAGTAATTGACTACTGGGAGCGGGTTCTTCTTTATTGCTGTGAACTCAACAATACCTGCACCAAATTTCTTGGTGATTGTACTCGAACTTGTTCCCCAGAAATCTGATATGCTATTTGCACCAGAAGTACCATCCAACTTAAGCATTGGCCAACTCTTTTTAATGTACAGACCATTCGCTGCGTTCTTGTAAGGTGTCTTGATTATAGCCTTTAGTGCATCCGCACCTTGCTCGCCTAACTTCAAACCCTCACGAACTGTTGTTGCTATATCTGTGCCATTAAGCGTTACGTATATACCAGGCTCCAACAGGAAGATGAATTGACCGTATGTTTCATTCCCATTTTCGTCAATGTAGATACCGTTTTTGATGTTACTTACTTTACCTTGGCTCGGTCCACCATCTTCCTCAGCAAACTTTGATGCATTTTGAACAGCATATAACATCTGGTTCAATACGCCATCATCTGAAAAATAAGATTCTGCATTAACTCCATTTGCCTTATCACCAAATAAGATAGGGAATGGAGTTCCTTTGCTATGCGTATTATTTGTGATTGGCAAGTACTCACTTTGAACTTTGTATTGGTAGTTGCCAAACTTTAGCTTCTCACCTGAGTTGTATGCCACAGCAGTGTTACCTGTAACATTAAACCCAGGCTTATTACTTTTAACAGAGAAGTCACTTGATTGATCTATTGTTCCACTTGGATTACATGCAGTACTGCACATATCTACAGAACGCCCTACCTGCACCACTGGACCTTTTTCCCAGTCCGCATTTTCTGCAAATAACAAGGTTACACGTATGAATGAATCACCATTCCAATACGTTTGACCACCAACACCGATTGTTCCTCCGCCACCACCTTGGTTGATGTCAGTAGAAGCACTTGCGAATGTGAATAACATTGTAAACGCTAATAGAAAGCTAGTAAACCGTGTTAACAGTTTTCTATGAGCTGACATTACATATAAACCTCCTTTGTATGCTGTATAATTGATTTTGTTACGGCGGTGCTCTCACTACCATTGCTTTATCACTTCCTATACCACCCTCTGCCTCTGCCTTTGCAGACATTTGCTGCGCCAATTCATTAACCTTGTTTTCTCCACCAAACGCTCGAATCGCCATAGCAGCAAATTCCTGCCTTGTAACATTATCCTTAGGTGCAAACTTATTGTTGCCTACACCCTGTATAATGCCCCGGCTCGCCATGTCATTGATAGCATCTACCGCCCAACTAACCTCAGACAAATCAGTAAAGGATGTGGCTGCTCGGGAAATCGGTGCCGCTGCGGAAATCGCATCTACATCCCCAACCTCCATCACTATACTTTCATCCGTATTGATTAAATCACTCACACCTTCCGAACTTAACGCAAACGCCGATACCGTTGTCTGCGCTATTACCGCTACCACCACTAACATCGGTATCACTATTCGCTTCATCTTAATAAATTTCGTTTTCATTTATAAATGCCTCGCTTTCATTATAATTTACACTACCTTAATGATATAACTTCAATATTTCAGCTGTATCATGAGCGTCAGTGTATTTCCATTATATTGCCGATTTACTGGCATTACAAGCCATGATTTCACATTTTTCCCCTTGTTTTTATCTCCACATTTCCAAGCCCCATTTTTAACTATAGGTTCTATTTTTCAACACTTCTAACCGCTAATTTTTCACCCCTTCAGTTACTTTCTCTATTCCTGCGCCTGCCTATCGTATTGATAATGTTTACTTCTCATCCGTAATGCTTCTTTTCTCAAATCCCGAAATAGGTTAGCGAATTATATAAGGTACCATGCAAACTTACATGCTGCTGCGTACTGTATATAAAATTCAATCTGCTATCTTATATAATTATCATATAAAAACACATGCTATTGTTTATTATAGTTATAATTCCATATGCTATTTTTTCAACTTATCTGCTGTATTGCAATCTGTAGAGCTATCTTTGCTGTCTTTCTATGTTATCGCTCTAAAACATCATGCTGCTTGTGCCATGTATAATGGGATTATTCGTAATGCATCCGCGGGGCTTTCTGTGCTTCGCTCTTTTTTGTCCAATGCATAATAGTTAACTCTATCTCCATTCAATTTCAGGGCATTTTCAGCATATATCCCCGGGAATTAGCTGGTACTTTTATTCAGGGGGAGGGGAGAAAATAGGTTCGCAAATTTCTCTACCAATGCACCGTGACCTGATTACACTGATTAGGCATTTTCCAATATGCCTTGAGAGGACATAAACAAAGTCACCAGAATGCTTCTGGTGGCTCTGATGCTTTTGTTTTTTTAGCCGAGTTGGTCAGATTTTGCCCGAGATAAACCTCTATTTATCATATTTTTCTACTGCTATCAGCCGTATTGACCTGTTTCAGATTGGACTTGAAGTCATGCGCCAATATAAAATGTTCCTTTTCCATGCCTTACCATCACTGGTTATCCTTTGAATTGCTACGCTGCGTGTTTTTTCAAATGATATCCTAAAATCATTTACCCTCGTGATACCTAAATCAACTCACTTTTTCAGCATTTTACTGTAAGAATTTTTTCGCCACTGTACCAGTAGACGTATCGCTATCAATTCATCAATGTATCCGCACATCTCGAACTCAAAAATTTTTTTCACCTGCGTAGTGGGCGCAATGTATTCATATTTTTTACTCAATGCTTTATATCAAAAATCTATTGTTTGGTTTGCTTGATATGTTTTTACTCTCCTATAGAATGTAGCCCTACTGATACCCAAAAGCTTTGCGGCCTGCTCCGATGTTATTTTTTCTTCACACCACTGTTTATAAATAGCTTCAAAGCCTTCTATCGCTTTTGGCTTACGCCCCTTATACTTCCCGGATTGCTTTGCAATTTTAATACCTTGCATCTGCCTCTCCAATATTTGCTTTCGCTCTAATTGTGCCAAGGCCGCTAACATACTCAGAAAGAATTCCCCGTACTGATCTGCGGTTGTAAAAGCTGGACTAAGACATATCAAACTTGCCTTTTGCTCTTGGATTTTATCCACGATTGTCAGCACATCACGAAGATTTCTTCCCAATCTATCTATGCTCAAAACCGTAACCGTGTCTCCTTTGCGCAATTGATTAAGCATTTCATTTAGTGCTACACGCGTTATATCTGCACCAGACGCCTTATCCAAATAAACCTTATCGTAGTTATCCTGCTTTGCCTGCTCTATCTGCCTTGCTTCATTTTGGTCTGTTTGGAGTGATACAATAAAACCGCACACCCAAGGTGGTATAATGAAGAACAGAAAGGGTGTTGAAGATGGGACAGAAATACAGTGCAGAATACAAGGCAGACGTGCTG
>NZ_JBQKJR010000091.1:0-7207 GCF_052117165.1 Agathobaculum sp. LCP25S3_E8 | reverse complement strand
TGCCGCAGTTTTCCTGCGTTCCGCTACGCTCCACTTCGGAAAACTGCGCTGTATTACCATGCTTTTCAGATTTTGGGTGTTTCCAGACTGCACATTTCTTGACATTTCCAACTATCTGCTTGAAAGGAAAACAAATTATGAGAAATTACACAACACAAATGGATGCCGCAAGACGTGGCATCATCACTCCCGAAATGAAAGAGGTTGCGAAAAAGGAATACCGTACAGAAGAAGAAATTCGTGAACTTGTCGCCCAAGGAAAGGTGGTCATCTGTGCCAACAAACTTCACACTTGCATCAATCCCAATGGTGTCGGATCGATGCTGCGCACCAAGATCAATGTAAACTTGGGCGTATCCCGTGACTGCAAGGACTATGATGTTGAGATGGAAAAGGTTATGTCGGCGGTCAATATGGGTGCAGAAGCAATCATGGATCTGTCCTCCCACGGCAATACGCAGCCTTTCCGCAGAAAGCTGACCGCGGAATGCCCTGCCATGATTGGTACGGTTCCCGTCTATGACAGTGTCATCCACTATCAGAGAGACCTTGCCACCCTTACAGCGAGAGATTTTATCGATGTGGTAAAACTTCACGCAGAAGACGGTGTTGACTTTGTTACGCTCCATTGCGGCATTACCCGTAAAACCATTGAGCAGATTCGTAAACACAAGAGAAAAATGAATATCGTTTCCCGTGGCGGCTCCTTGGTGTTTGCATGGATGAGCATGACCGGCGAGGAAAACCCCTTCTACGAATACTTCGATGAAATTCTGGAGATCTGCCGTGAGTATGATGTGACGATTTCGCTCGGTGATGCCTGCCGTCCCGGGTGCCTTGCCGACGGAAGTGACGTTTGTCAGATTGAGGAACTGGTCCGCCTTGGCGAACTGACCAAACGTGCATGGGAAAAGGATGTGCAGGTAATGGTGGAAGGCCCCGGACATATGCCAATGGATCAGATTGAAGCCAACATGAAGATGCAGCAGACCATTTGCATGGGTGCGCCTTTTTACGTACTCGGCCCTATCGTTACCGACATTGCGCCCGGATATGACCATATTACCTCTGCCATTGGCGGTGCAATTGCCGCCGCTTCCGGTGCCGCTTTTCTTTGCTATGTGACGCCTGCAGAACACTTAGCTTTGCCAAATGTGGATGATGTGAAGCAGGGCATTATTGCTTCTCGTATTGCGGCTCATGCAGCGGATATTGCCAAAAAAATTCCTCATGCAAGAGATGTTGACGATGCCATGGCAGATGCACGCCGTACCTTTGATTGGGAAAAGCAATGGGAATATTCCATCGATCCTGAAACAGCAAAGGCAATACGTGATAGCCGTGCTCCGGAGCATGAGGATAGCTGTTCTATGTGCGGCAAGTTCTGCGCAATCAGAAGCATGAATAAGGCGCTGAACGGTGAGTATATCGATATTCTTTAAGTCGAAAAGATAAAACGATGTGCAATCGTGGGCGGGGTTTTCCATGCTCTTGGAACATACTAACTAGAATTTTCCTACTTTGCTGTCGGCGGCAGTGCTTCAATTCACAACGAAAACCGGCTCACCATTCGGTGAGCCGGTTTTCGTTTGGATATGGTTATTTGGTTTCCTATGGCAGTTTACCAAATCGAGACACGGGCCTCAGGCGCTATCCACATGCCGTCGCCTTCGGTGATGTCATAGGTGGTGTAGAATTCGTCCAGCGTCTGAAGCACGCGGTTAACACGCAGCTTGTCCTGCGCATGTACATCCAGCGTCGCGTAATATGCGGCGGTATCGCGCGGCATAGTGGAGCACCAGGTGTTGGCTATGGCACGGAACAGAGCGTCCAAATCGGGATTTGCTTCGCTCTGCGCCGCTTCGAGAACACACTGCGCTGCGCCAAGGTCGGCGATATTCTCAGAGAGCGTCAGCGTACCGTTGCAGGTGATGCCGGGGGCAGCTTCGACGCCGTCGTAAAACGCGATGACTTCATTGCAAAGCTGCTGGAAAGCTGTGTAATCCTCCTCTGTCCACCAGTCGGTGGCATTGCCGTTCTTATCATACTTGGCACCATTGTTGTCAAAGGCATGCGTGATTTCATGGGCAATGATATAGCCGATGCCGCCGAGATTTGCTTCGCGCGAAGCGTTGACGTCATACAGCGGAGCTTGGAGGATGCCGGCCGGGAACACGATTTCATTATAGGACGAAGCATAGTATGCGTTGACCGTGTAGGCAGCCATCATCCACATATCCTTGTCAACCGGCTGGCTTTGCAGCTGCGCCATCAGTTTCTTTTGCGCTTGCAAGAGGGTAACGATATTGTCAAAGTAGCTGCCGCCATCGGCTGCGGTTTTAAGCGTAACACCTTTATAGTAGTCATTCCATTTTCCGTCATCCGGATAACCGACCTTGACGCTAAGGGAATCCAGCTTTTCCACTGCTTTTTCTTTGGTTGCATCACTCATCCAGTCGAGCGAGAGGATGCGGCCTTTATAGATGTCGATAAAGTCGTAGACCATAGCTTCTACATCGGCCTTAGCCTCTTCGGAGAAGTAGGCCTGCACATACAGGCGGCCGAGTTCATCGCTGAGATACTGCTGGAGCTTCTGGGTGGCATTCTCCTCGTCGCTCATCGTGCCGGAAACACCAAGCATGTCTTCCCGATAAGTGTTGGATGCATTCTGGAAGTCGCGGCTCAGAAAACCGCCAAATTGAAAGAGAATGGACAGACGAAAATAGGCCTTGAGGTCATCCAGATGTTCCTCGGTGAAATACTTGGCGGAAGCCTCGAGCAAGCCTGTATCGGATACAATAATTTGATTATCCGAGCGGGCAAGGCCGCTCTGGGTATATAACTCGTCCAGATTGAGCGTGGGGAACAAGGCTTTAAGCTCCTCCATGGTGTAGACGTTATAGGTTTGCTCTACATCGCTATAGTCCTGCTCGTCAAGTGCATGACTGGAAAGATCTTTCTCCAACTCCCATACGCGTTGTGCATCTGCCGCGGCGCTTTCTTCATCCGCGCCACCAAGTTCAAACAAAGTACGAATGAAGGTGAGGTAAGCCTCTTTCTGTTTGCCGCTGTCCGCAGCGTAGATTGCCTTAGACAGATTAGGGGAGAGAGGGGAGAAGGAAACGGCATAGTGGCTGGAGTCCATGTCGTCAATGGACAGGGTAAAACCCATCAGCGTATCATTGGCAAGGTCCTCGCCAACCTGCTTATGGACAGCCATGAGCTCATCTACACTTTGCGCGGCCTCAGCCGCATCCAGATAAGAGCGGATGGGTTCGATACCTGCCGCATTGCGCGCATCCCAATCCAGAATGTTCGTATACAATGTGGCTATGCGCTGAGCATCCTCGCCGACAGGGTTTGCAACCGTTTGCTCGATGAGTTGTGTCATTGGTTCTGTATTGTTTGCAATCGCGTCGAATGTGCCGGTGGAATATTGACCGGCAGGGATTTCCGAACTGTCCAGCCAGCTTTTGTTCACGGAAGCATAGAAGTCATCCTTCAGATTGGTTCCGAAAAGTGCATATGTGCGATGGATAAACAAATCAAGCTGTTCCATTGTGACATTTTCATCTGGCGAGAATGTGGTTGAGGAGGTGCCTGCGACAATGCCGGAGGCAAATACATCGGCAAGCTCTTCTTCGGCCCATGCCGGAACATCAGTAAAATTAGAGGCAGGGTAACCGGAGCGGGCATTGTTTCCTTGCGGAGCAGGCAGGCCGCCGAAAGCGCGTTGCAGCATGACCAGCGCTTCTGCGCGGGTGACTGGGTCGTTTTCGCGCAAATCACCGTCCGGGTCGCCGTGCATGACGTCGGTAGCGGTTACGCCGGGGTTGTAGTCATCCGCTGCCGCAACCAACGCGGCACAGACATTGCCACGCGTTGCAGGCACGCTTTCGTCTGCTGCAAGTGCGGCAGGCCATGTGGTGAGCAGAGTCGCAACAGATAGTCCCGCAGCAATGAGACGTGTTACATTCATAGTTTCAGTCCTTTCATAAATCATGGTGTGAATGGTGCAATTCAATGATACGATGCATTTCCAATGCTGTCAATATATAACAGATGGCGGGCAATATAAAATCTAAGAGGAGCAAAAAACCACAAAGTCAATAACTTTGTGGCTGAAATGTTGGTGACCCAGCAAATGATGCATGACCAAAACGGACAAGGGGTATGCGGTTGGTTCTACCGGAAGTTTCTTCTGCGTTCAGCATTTCGGTAAATAAAATTTCATAGTTTGATCTGTAGGAGCAATTTGTTTACTCAATCAATTTTTTAATTAAATGAAAATAATGGATGGAAGGCTTGCGCACTGCCGAACGTGCATAGACCGGTTGATTACGGGCATAATAACAGCAAACCAACAAAGGAGGTCAAATTCATGAATCACGCTCAATGCAATAAGGCAATCCGCTGCACGGTTTCTCAGTGTGCAAATCACTGTGATAGCGCGGAATACTGCGCGCTGGACTGCATCACGGTAGGTACGCACGAGGCTAACCCGACAGTCGACCAGTGTACCCATTGTTAGATATTGCGCGAAATAGTAGTTATCATTCAGAACAGAATCTTCTACATAATTCAACTTTTTTATGGTTGGAACATGGGTCAAAAGATTGATTTAGAAAAAACTGATAACTATTAGTTCGAAAATATCAATGAGGTGTTACAATGAGTGAAGTGATATGCATAACAAATGCAAAGGGCGGAACAGGGAAGACCACAACGACATTTAATCTTGGTGCGGCACTGACTAAGCAGGGGAAAAAGGTGCTGTTAATCGACAATGATAGTCAAGCATCTCTTACCAACGCGATGGGCGTGTTACCCTCTGACTGTAGAATGACTCTTGCCACATTGATGTGTCAGGCAATTGACAGTCCGGAATTGTTGACCGAAAGTCTTGCCAAAGCGATTTTACAGCAGCATTCCCTTGACCTAATTCCCGCAAATCAGAAACTCAGTGGCGTAGCAACACGCTTATCCGTCATGCAGGCAACGGCATCCATGTTCAGCGAAAAGGACGATATCCAACCGGTCTATGTGCTCAAAACGATCGTGGACATGCTTCGTCCGCTATATGATTACATATTGATCGATTGTAGCCCGCATCCCGATTTGCAGATGATCAATGCGCTGGCTGCTTCGGACGAGGTTATTATCCCGGTGCAAGCGCACTATCTGGATGCGGAGGGGCTGCCGGATACGCTAGAATTGGTACGCCGTGTACGAGCAGCTTATCAGCCTAACCTTTCTTTACGTGGCCTGCTTTTGACCATGTACAAAGGCCGCACGCTGCTTGCCAAGGCTGTTAAGGAGCAGATCGAAGAGGACTACGGCACACAGCTCCATGTTTTTACGCAGCCGATCGATTACTCCATCCGTGTGGCGGAGCATTCGGCCTATGGTGAGAGCCTACTGGACTATGCACCGGACTGTCCGGCGGCGAAATCCTACGCTCTGATGGCAGAGGAAGTGCTATCACATGAGTAAACCGAATATCGCTGTGACGCTGCGGCGGCGCGCCGAAACAGTGAAACCTGTAGAAACATCTACTACAGCGCAAAGTGCAGAAGATCAGGCGTATGAAGTTTTGTTTGGCGGAAAACTGATACCGTCGCAAGGGAGACGAACGGCTACCCTGCCAATCGACCAACTGCACCCGTTCTGCACTGCCAATATCGGCTTCAAACCGTACAGTGAAGAAAACCTGCGCACTTTGGCAGATGATATTGCTGCCAACGGGCTCATCGAGGCGATCAAGGTTCGTTCGATTGCCGATGGATACGAAATTCTCAGTGGACATAACCGTGTTGCCGCCTGCAAATTGCTCGGCTGGACAGAGATGCCTGCCGATATCGAGCCTGTGGATGACGACCGCGCTATCGTGATCGCAACGGTGACCAATTTGCAGCGGAGACAAGGGCTGCTGCCTAGTGAACGAGGCTGGGCATACCGGGCATTATTGGAGGCGCATAAACGGCAAGGAAAACGAACCGACTTATTAAATGTCACTTCTGTTGAAATTCAACCGAAGTCTACAACACGGGAAATCGTTGCCGGATTCTTCGGCGTGAAACCGCACGATATTCAACGGGATGTCCGGATTACCTATCTGATTGTGCCGCTGCTTGATGCCGTGGATGAACGACGTCTTAACCTTATGTGCGGCGTTGCAATCTCGTATTACGATGAAGAAACGCAAAAACTGTTTTGGGAACGGCTGAAAACAGAAGATTGGCAGCTGACCGTCGCCGTCATGCAACGAATTAAGAAAGCGTGTCCACCGCCGCATGTGTCGGCTGCTGTCCTCGGAAAAGCATGGAATCTGATTGACGCAGAAAGACTGCAACACAGCAAGCCAAAAACGATCTCGTTTAATCGTAAAAAGTTTGCGCCGTATCTGAGTAAAGTCAGCAGCGATCAGGAGCTTGAAGCATTGTTTTTGGAGTTTCTGAAAGCCAAGTATTCATAATGAGATAAGCGGGAAAGGGATTACACGTCTGATTGGTTCGTGTGATCCCTTTCTTTCATTTGCAAAAGGTGGTGTTTTGTGAAAAAACTATGTATGTATCAAGATGGCAGGAGCGTAGATGTAAAACAATTTTTGCTTACTTTGCCAGACAAGCAAAGAGACAAATTCTTGAGGCAAATTGCCATGCTGATATTGCCAAGAGACACATTGGGCCGCCCGCAAGTCAAGCACTTTCAGATGGATCGATACCGCTGTCTGTATGAACTGCGCGACAAATACCAGAATCAACTGATCCGCATTATTTTTGCGTATACCTCATCCGGCAATGTCGTATTGCTGGAAGCTTTTATAAAGGATCACAAAAGAAAAACGGACGTGGCACTTGCTTCTGCGCTCGAAAAACTGCGTCAAATCGAAAATAATCCGACACAGTTTCTTTTAGAAGTCGATATCCGACAGTGGATACAGGAGTCATAAAGGGAGGGATAAATATGTATCTGTTCATTCACAGGCAGCGCCCACCGCCTCAGGCATGGTAATTCACGGATTTTGTGTTTCATGAGCTTTGCAGATTTCAGCTTCGTACTTATATATAGAGGACGCGAAGTACAATCGCGTCCTCCCAGTCTGTCGAGAAACCCGGCCTATGCGTCAGGCATAAGCCGGGTTTCTGGCGTATAAAGGCCAAAAAAGTACAAACATGAATGGAGAAGACTTCTCCTTCCACAACCA
>NZ_JBQKJR010000090.1:0-7585 GCF_052117165.1 Agathobaculum sp. LCP25S3_E8 | reverse complement strand
GTGCGTTTTCTTCTGGGGTACGATTCTTTCTAGCCATTACAAAAATCCTCCAATGTGGTGCTCCTATTCTACACCACATCGGAGGTTTACACAAAGTTTGGGATGGTCTCGCAAACGATGTCGGCCTTGATCGTGCAATTACTCTTTCTGTGTACCAAGTTATTCGGACATTTTCTTGTAGTCCTGTGCATAATCATCCAGAATATCGTCTATATCGGCCAGCATCTGCTCTCGTGTCATCTCAGGAGCCGGAGTTTCCAGCCGGACCGGAAACGGCATTCCGCCAGCGCGCACAAAAGCGTTGGCAAATATATTGAACGCCATGGAAGGAGTCATGCCGAGCTGATTGCAGATCTCCGTCATCCGCGCCTTGGTCTGGCTGTCAATGCGAAACATCATGTTTGTGTCCATTTGCCACGTCTCCTTGCACTATAAGTATAGTATATACTATATACAATGTAAATGTTTTGCATTGGTGAAGCTTGAAGCGGCGTGGGCTGAACCAGCCCGTTCTGCTGTCCTCCCTCCCGATCGGAACAAAAAATCCCTCGCCGGTCGCTATGTCTGAAGCTGTCTCTGTTTCCGGCGTTTTGAATTTTTTACCGTCCGACGTTTACATTTATACAGTTACGAAAATCTCAACTCCTTTTAATATGCATCATTCGATATATAGTAATTTCCATGCGCCATCCTCCTTCGAAATAATGACATTCAATTCCTCATCTACCGAATCACTCCCCCGCTTCGCAGTTACGGTTATATTTGAAACAATAATTTTGTCGATAATCCTAACATCAAAATCAGGATAAGTATTCTGAATTTCTTCAAGCGTTTCTTGTGTGTTACGTTTAGACATTGTGTATGTTGCATTAACTTCATAAGAAATTTGGTAGTCATGGCCAATAGAAGCTTCAAACAAATCCAGTGTTGCTCCCACTATATTTTTAAAATAATTTTCTACATAGGCATCTTCACCATAATAATATATATCACTAGACAATGATACCAATGTATCGATATCATACTCTTCATATGCAGACATAACTTTGCGAAGCAGGCCGTTCGGCCCCACGAACTTGGTTACCACGTTGATTGCAGTGGCAACTACCGCTATTATGAGGATTAACACAACAATAAGTTTTAAAAGTTTTTTATTCCGTTTTCTCCTTTCCATGTCAATAATCTTCACTGAAGATGTTTTTGTTTCGCTATCTACCGGTGTCCCGCACTGACCACAGACTTTATCATTATCGTCCATCTTAGCCCCACAATTTCCACAAAATTTTGCCATATTAAGAGTGCACCTTATCTCTCTTTTTGCCCTTACGAATTTTTACCACGGCTAGTCCAACAAGAACTAAAAGTACTATTCCTACGCCAATTCCCGCATAAATCCAGATTGGTATTTTTATTTCCTCACCATATCCATTTTCCTCCGCACGCAATCTCACATCGTACTTTCCATCACCATTTTGATCTATGTTCAGGATGCTTTCATCCGAAACCGTCGCAATAGTATCAATGATCGTCTGCTTAGTGATTTTAACATTCTCAAATCGGCGGAAATCACTGTAATTACCGTTTTCATCCATAAAGCCAATAGTATAATCCATCATTCCTCGACCCGTTCCAACAATTTGCACATCATAGTCCGCCCCCTCTTTGAGTCGGAGAACTTTAATACGGTCATCTTCATTGGCAGTTGCCTCATTCTCACTATCCTCAAAGGTCAATGTGCCAAAAGCTGTTCGGTCATTGAGATTCTCCTTGGCAGAGCATAAGGTTTCTCCACTATAGGTGACAGAAACATCAACAGGGCATGCGATGCGGATATAAATATATTTTTGTCCGTTAATTTGATCCGCCATGTCTTCGAAGAAAAAAACTAAATCGTCCGCACTGGCGACTTCATAGTGACAGCCATCACTGGCTAATTTTTCCATCAAGTTTTGTGCTGAAGACTTTTCGTTCCCCATGTTTTCAAAGAATCCCAATGTATAAATGAGTATATCATTATTTTTCAAACTATCTGCATATGCAACCAATTCATCTCCTGTTTTTCCAGAATTTGGTTCTCCATCGCTCATAAGAATAATGATTTTTTTCTTGGCATTGCTACTATCCAACATGGATTTTGCTTCTGCCAAACCGGATTCAATATTCGTGCCTCCACCATCAGAGATATTTGTTATAACATCTGTCAAATACGTTTTATCCACAGCAAAATCAGATAACATAGATGCGGTATTATCATAGGTTACAACTCCAATGCTGGCATTTTCATCCAGAATTGTATTAATAAATTTGGTAGAAGCTTTTTTTGTTTCATTCATAGGTGTCCCCGACATACTGCCCGAAACATCAAGTACAAGGACGATATCGCGTTCATCCGAAGTTGTTCTAACTGGGATATTTGTAATATTGTCAGAGTTAAATGTACCCTCCCATTCACAAATAAATGCTGTTCCTCCGCTATCTGAACTACTAAATACACCATCAGACCAAGCCCCATCAGGATAGTCAGAAGATAGTTTCGCATAATTTGCTCCGTCTCTTCCGGTTGGCTCATTTAATGCCCAATTAGTATAGTCTGACTTAGTGCCATTTTTCCATTCCCAGTGCCCCTCCCAAGAACTATCTGTCAAACCGAAATAAGCACTATCATATCCTTGTTCTGTCATGTAATCAAATAAAAAATCATTTTCTTCTTTTGATGTAATGGTTGCAAGATAACCATTTACGCCTTCACAATATTCAAATGCATTTTCCCAAGTGTTCGTTTCTGCAGATGCGATAGGTGAAAAATCGTAAATTGTGTAGAAATGATTATTAAATACGACGGCGTTAGAGGGTATATCATTACTATAATTTAATATGTTTTCAAAATATTTTTTTTGTGTAGACTGCAATAGTTCGCAAGAATCATAATACCATTGTTCTGCTTCCTCAGCCGATTTCTTATTAAACCAAGAAAGCAATCCGGCATCGTTTGCCACAATGCTATACATACAATATTCGCCACGCATATCACAATTTATGATATATTCCGAAAGTGCTACATACTGTCTAACTTCCTCGTATAGCATTTCCTGCGCTTCATTGGAAGAGTAATCGGTTGTAAACTGAGCCACCTGATTGATCATACTTAGGGACAATGCTCGGCGTATATCAGTTGCTACTTTAATTTCTCTTACTCGATTTATGAGATTCTCTCCCCCAACAGCTATATTTCCTATAAGTGTACCGATTTGTTTGCCCAACTCCCAGGATGCATTAAGCACACTAATATTGCCGACAATAGAACTTCCGCCATCAACAAAAAATGCAAATGCATCATCTGTTGCATATTCCTGCGTATTTTTCAGCGTCTTAAAAAAAATGTCTTCAAAAAAGAATTCCGAGTAATTTTTAAAATTCTCATTAGATATTTCCGTGTATGTATCCAACTTAATTTTCATCGCAGTGGACATAGCATTTTTTAATTTTGCAGCAGCCTGTTTTAAATTCCCTTCACTTTCATTCTCAATTGCAGATAAAAAAATTTCATGCTTTTCATAATTTTGCACAATTGTTTCAAGATTACTTAACGCACCAATCCAGTTATCTGTATTTTTAGCCAGTGTATCTAGTCCACTTATAGCAGTTGATAGATTTTCTCCTAAGCTTCCAAGAGATGTATTGCCCGTCATAACCGTAGCAACATTGGCACCCATCTCTGCAATATCCATCGCATAATCTTGAAAGGTTTTCAGATTATCCTGTTGGTTTTGTATAGCCATGTCTGATGCATTATCATGTTCAGAAACAGCCATTATATTTATTAAAACCTCCATATATTTATCTTCTTCAATGTCCAATACGCTTCCACTATCAATTAATTCATTTATAAGCTCCATAGTAGCAGTCGCATATATATTAGAATTAAATTCCTCTATAAAATTGGGATACTGACGATACTTATTATTCACAAGTAATGTATAGTCGCGATTGCTGATGTGGTTCATCATATTTTGCGTAACTTGATTGATTTGGCTATCAGTCATCGTATCTACTGCATAAGCAGATGTTGGACATAGAGTAAAAATTAGTGTTATCAGCAATATTAAACTTAATATACGTTTCATTCCACTACCTCCTGCCCCTGAGCTTCAGATATTGGCGTATCCACAATTGCAGCAACCATTAAATCATAAGAAATTTGTTGTAAGAACGCTTTTTGAATATCATCCTGCTCATTACTTGCTGCAGTAAACTCGTACGTTTTTTTCAAATCAGGATATTTATTGATCAATAGGGTTATATTTTCTAAATTTATTGTCATTGTGGGATTAACTTCTATTTCTTGCTTAAGTATATTGGCAAAATCAGGGGCTTCAATTGTAAACGTATATGTTCCATCTTCGTTTTCAGAAATCACCTGATATTCATTTGCAAAATCCTCAAATAATCTGGCAATGTCTGATTCACTATTTAGACCTAATTTTTCAATGACTTCAGTCACCGTTGGAAATTCTACAAATCCAAAGTAAGTTAAACTTCCTATGATTCCAGTAACCAAAATCAAAAAAAGCAACACGATTAATGCAAACTTTAAGAAAAATCTGCGAATTTTCTTACCAGTGGACCAATGCGCACGTTTTTCCTTCTTAGCTTCCTTTTTTTGGGCTTTCTTTGCCTTTTTACCCGCTTTTTTATCTTCTTTTTTCTGTTCTTTCTCATTAAGTATTTGGGATGCTTCTCCTTGAATTTGAGCACGACTTAGGTTTTCAGATATGCCAGACGCATTTTTTTCCTGTTCACTAATTTTTTCCGCATCTTCCGCATTGCAATTTGGACACAGCCCTGTAGTCTCATCCAGCTTTGCACCGCATTTCCCACAAAATTTAGCCATACTTTCCTCCAATCGGTTAACATCTCACATATTATTCTTTTTTCTCTAATTTATGGGTCTGCACAAGATCAAGATATTCTTGTCTGGATATCGGAATGACTTCGCCGATTCCCATATATGCCAGTGAACTATTTAATGTGTAAATCTTCCAGCCTTCGTCATAATGATGGAGAATCATACTACCGCAATAATATTGGCCATTTAATGTATAAATGACGTAATAGTGTTCTACGTCATCACAGTGATATTGCTCACATGCCTTTGCTATATTTTGACGATTGCGTTCATCATCCTGCACTTCCGGATCGACATAAATTAACTCTACGAAATTTAATGTTGAAAGTTGCATTGGATCGAGCTCTGCAAAAAGATCAGCATATGTGACTGCATCTGAAGTATCGTTATCGGCGGGAAATGCTACCATTTTTGAATCGGCAATATCCTGCAATTCGGTAAAATTACTGTCTCCCAGCAAAAGATCAAATATGAAGTATATTATGTCACGCTGGCTACAAGACAGCCGTCCAACCTCATTTAACGGTATATATGCCCTATATGATTCATGCTCAGTGGGAAGCTGCCCCCAAGCGCTTGCATTTGTCACCGAGTAAATTCCGCTACGTTCTATTCCAACTCCAACATTGCTTTGTGCAGCATTGACAATATCGAAACAGGTAAGCGCCTGATCAAAATTTAGGGTTTGCAAGGCAGAAGTAAATGCAGCGACCAGCTCCTCAGGTGTAGATGAGCCTTGATCTTCAATAGCAAATATTGCTCTTTCATCTTCGGTTGTACTCTCAAGGATCTTTTTGATTTCAAAAAATCCCCCTACTCCAATTGCAACAACCAGCACAGCCGCTATGACTGAAATGATAACTTTTTTTCGTTTTCTTTTTTTGGGTGGAATAGCTGCTACATTTTCAACTTGCCCATGATTCAATACGCTGCCACAATATTCGCAAAACTTTGAATCAGGAGATACTTCCTTACCGCATTTCCAGCAAAACATTGTTCATCCTCCTTGTTATCTTCTATCAATCAACTGCATTCATTGCCGCTTTAATGAAAACGTGTTGTTAATGGTTAGTGTGTCACCATCAATCTCATATGGCCACAACGTGAGATTGTCCAATCTCTCACCTAGAACAAGTTCGCTTTCGCTCACTACGAAATACTTACCCCAATCAGAATCTTCTGATGTCTTCACGTGATAATTCCCATCCATATCGAATGTATACGTTACATCTTCATTAATCCATGTACCGAAAAGATTCGATGCAATACTGTCATCTACTTTTTCAAGAACGATCTCGTCCGACACTAATTGATTGTTCGCTGCAAACACCTCCGGCGAAAACACATCATCCTCCATTGCCTTCAGAATCACACTGTACGATGATGTTTGCTTAACTTGTCCATGCTTTGCTTCTGCGCGCCCCTCCAAATCAGCAAAATACAGCGTTCCAAATCCCGAGTCCGGATGTTGTGTATAAATGTAATACACATATCTGTTATCCGTCGAATGCCAAAATCCGTCTATATTGAAGTATGTCAAATTCTGTAACTCATCCTCATCTATTGACTGCGGTACACTTTCTGGCATAACAATGGGTTCTTGCGGCGTTGTTTCAGTAGTATGGTTATATGTAACAGGGAAATCCTCTATTTCTTCCAACGGAATGTTTTCCTCTCGCTGTTTCTCATCATTCATCGTGATTACAATATCGTTCTCTTCATCGCCGTTTTCATCTATTGTTGCTTCTGAAATCACAAAATCCACTTTAACCATGTCATTGCCAATGCCATTCTCATCAATGCTCATTCCATACCATCTGTTATTCCACGATGTCTTGTTTAAAGTAATGCAATCTAGCGAACAGTTCTTCAGCAGTGCATTTGCCCTATCACAAAATTCCTGTTGTGTTGATACAAACTCAGCCCCATCTGCTGTATAACTGCTATATCCTGCCGCATATATAATTTGCTCAGCATCACTTCTGATTACAAAATTTTTTAACTCTTTCTCATTGGATTCTATAGTGCGACTAATCGTATACAAATCTTTAAGTCCGCTATCTGTCAATCTATAAATTGCAATACTTTCGCTATATATCAGTTCATCTTTATTCGAAACATCTTCCTGTTCGGTTAATTGCACACCTGCAAGGACATCGTCACCTATAATCGCATAACAGCGATTTATCTTTGCCGGCATTGCCAATGTGACGCCATAATAGTCAGCATCCTGTCCCTCTACGCTGTAGGAATAGGTCGCATTCAATGCAATTCCATTATTTTCATCATCCGCCAGATAGGTACATACCCATCCCTCTGTCTTTTCATCAGGTGCAACCGCTTTATAAAAAACTGCTCCCCCCTGTGAATACTTTTTAAATTTCTCATCATATGTTATAGAAGTTGAGCCATATCCGTTCTGTACATGCGCTATACGTGTTCCATATACCGGATTGTCTGCAAAACCATAAGCTTCTTCTATATATTCTCGCAAATCTGCAGAGTTGTTGTCAGTCGCCTCCATTCCGTTCGGCAATACATCTTTGTTATCGCACGCACCTAATAATACGGTCGTGTCAAGAATTTTTCGCACTTTAGTTCGCAGACTCTGTTATGAATGAAGTCAGCCAGCAATGGAGGCATCCTCAACGGTCGCCTCCAGATGCTTCATGTTCATGT
>NZ_JBQKJR010000089.1:0-7793 GCF_052117165.1 Agathobaculum sp. LCP25S3_E8 | reverse complement strand
GTTATTTTGTAGACAAGGCATCAGCAGCTGGCGCCGCTCCCGCCTTAAATTATTTTGGCTCTATTTTGCACTGCCCGGCAGTGTTTACACAAAATTTGGGACAGACCTCAAACGGATGATATGACTCTTGTTCAATATATTTCTGCAACAATAAAAGAGTTTGTATCGGACGTACCATATGAAATGCTTTGAAGAATGGAGGAAACTTCTCAACATTACTTTCCAGCTTATCCCACACAATGTTAATTTGGGCTTCCACATATTCTCTCACACCCTGATCCGAGAATACATTTAAGAGAATATTGCATGCCTCAACAGTCCTGCGTTGATTTATCCGAAAGGATATTTCAATCATTTTACTAAGAGGAATAATCTTTTCCTCGACAAAAACATACTTGATTAAAAAGTTGCTGAAACTTTGATCCGAAATTCTTGCTGCCTCGTCATTGCACAGATCGATGATTTCCGCTCTGTGGAGCAATTTCAGATCCGATGTAAAATCACTGCTACTTATTCCCACGACCTCAAAAATTGGGATAAGCTTTTCGAGATGCTTTAGATGGATCGCTTGAACAAATGCAATAATTCCAGCCGAACTCACGCCTGTCTCACTTTCGATAAGAGCATTCAACTGTTTGCCGTAATAGTTATAATAAAGATCTGATGCGTCCTGAATTGAAGCAAGACTTTGGGAATCTACTGCAAGTTTTCCAGCAAGCATTGCCAGACGCGCGTTCCCTTCCGCAATGGCCACAATACGATCTGTGTAAACTCGATTTGTGATACCGCAACACATTTCTACAAGTTTACATATCTCATCATCATTAAATTTAGCGATTTTGATTGTTTTCGGTCGAATAAACTCCATAACGCTCTGCATCACTTCTTTACGGGCATAGTCGCGTACAGTCATGATTAATTTTGAAATATGCCGTGATTCTACCGTTGCTTTCTGAAGATACTCCAACACATAGTGCAATCCAGAAAGCTCATTGGCATCGTCAACAAGCACCAAATAATCTTTTCCTTTTTCGATTGCAGATACAAGATCCTCATATAGCTGCAAATTGTTGTTTTTTATGACAAATACGGTGTAACCGTTCTCCTCTGCCAACTGTCGGCATAATTCCAGCGCAAATCTAGTCTTCCCAACGCCAGCAGGCCCTGCAACCAACAAGACATCGTTATCATACAAAGCCGTCTTGGCTTTTTCTAACTCCTTTTCTCGAAAAAGGAATTCTGTTCCTAATGGAGCGGACATCTTATTTGCGTCATATTTCGCCACAAACAGATCCAATGGCAGAATTTGACCTGAGTCGATGCTAATCCCCAAGAAATCTTGGGCTAAACTTGGACACTCACGGAAGATGTCATTTCCCAATTGATCCAATCCAATTAATGTCAGTACCACACCGTGCTTTTCGCAATATTGTCTTAGATATTGATCATCGCCTGCTCGTAAGCGACCATATGTATGGCAATATATGATCTCTGCTATATCGTCCGCAGAAACACCTGTTTTGCTTGAATCAAAGCATTTATCAATGTCCTCAATTGATTTCTTTAAGAAGTCTGTTTTTTGTGTCGTATACATCACAAAAACATACTTATTCTCTGCCGTTAAAAAATAAGTATCCGGATTTCCCTTAGCTGTCTTATCTGTTCCTGTATGCATACCCAACGAATATACATTTTTGTATCCTTTATAACTTAAGTACGCATCACAAAGATTTTGGAATGCGCCACCATCCATTTGATCGATTCGACTTTTGATTTCTGTTAGCTTTGACATTATTTTCCTCCGCAAGCAAAATAGCCATAGATGTCATTTTGGAGTTCAACTTCATTTTATCATCCATTTCCCGTATACGCAATTAAATCCCTTTGTGGCTGCAAATGGTTTGGAGATAACAGACAATGTGAACGATCCGTTTTCTATCCCCGAACTCTTCGCATCTGTGTATCTCTTTAGTTAAAATGTTTTCCATATATGAATTATAATTTGCAAGACATCACCGTGGCTACCTATCGAGAGGGCGACCCTGACGGACAGGCGGCGCGGGCGATTTACAAGCATCTGAGCTTTGCGGAAGGACGGCTGACTGAGGCGTTCGGCCATCCCATCCAAGAGCTAAATACCTATCAGACAAGTGTGAATCAAACAAAGTCCGAATGAAGATACTTCATCCGGACTTTGTTGATTTGTCCATCTTTTCCCCCATCATCCGGTGCTCACTGTCCGGCTTCGGCAACCGGAATGCAGATCAGCAGTTCAAACCAGCCGTCTTTCGCCTCGGACTGCAAGGTGCCGCCGTTGCGCAGCGCGATCTCCCGCATGCTGGGCAGACCCAGACCGTGCGCCAATTGATCCGCCTTAGTCGTGGACAGGTCTGCCGATATCTCCCCGGCAAAGGCATTTTGGACCCGCAGCATCAGCAACCCTTTGTGCACCTTGCACCGGACTACGACCGTCTTATCCTCCGCCTGCGCGGCCGCTTCCATCGCGTTGTCGAGCGCATTGCCCAGCAGGGCGCACAGGTCGGTGTCGGAAAGCGGCAGCGGCTCCGGCAGCGCAACGGCCAAATCCGGTATCAGCCCCGCCTGACGCATGGCTTCCGCCTTGGCAGTCAGCACGGCATTTGCGATTTCATTCTCGCAGATGCGCTGTGCGCCCTGCAAGGCCGGAGACGCCGAAAGCGCATCCAGATAGTGAAGCGCCCCGTCCGCGTCGCCCTGTTCCAGCCGCGCACGAATTACCGTCATATGGTTTCGCAGATCATGGCGCAGCGTGCGCACCTGCTGCGCCTGCCGCTGTAAGCCTTGATAATACACCTCACGCACCGAAGCCAAGCGGCTTGCCTGCTCCAGCTTTTCATGGTCAACCAGCACCAATACCGCCCGCAGCAGCATGACCACGGTCAACAGCACAAAGGGCAGCACGACCATCCCCAGATTCATTGCCTGCGTATAGGCGGCAGAAGAAAGATATTTATTATACGTCAGCAGCACCACAGACACCAATGCGCAAAACGGCATCGTCGCCAGCCCCAGCATCAGCCGCCACAGTCCGGCAGATAAGACCACCGGCTCCTGCGGCAGACGGTGCCACAGCGCCAGATACAATCCGCCGAACACGACAGGCCGCAGCAACCGTGTTAACACATCATAACCCTGCACATGCTGCAAATAGGTGTCCAGCATGGCACAAACCGACATCACCAAGCAGAAAAAGATCAGGCACATCGTCAGCCGCCCGATGCGGTCGCCGCGGGTACACAGAAAAAACACCGCCAGAAAAAACGGCAGCGTATAAAGCAAGTTGGGGTCACCCACCCAGATCACCATACCGCTGCTGCCGGCAAACAGCAAAAGCAGCAGCGCGCCCCAGCCTTTGCCCCGGATCGACAGAAACGGGCAAGCCAGCCGGTAGATGAGCCACCCATTGAACAGGATCAGCGCCACCCAAGTCCCATTGCTTACCAACTGCGTGAGCCAATCCAAAAACCGCTCCCCCATCGGTTATCCCTCCAATTCCGCCCGCGTCAGCGCCAGCAGCGCGTCCGCAAGGCAAGCGCGGCTGATTGGCAGATGTGTTCCGTCCGTCAGTACCGCCTCGCTGCCCTCCACCCGCTCGACCGCTGCCGCTCGCGCGAGATAGCGCTGATGGAGCCGGACAAAGCCGCTGCCGACCTCTGCCGCAACGCTATCCAGCTTGCCATAAAAAGTGTATTCCCGCTCGGGTGTCACGCAGGTCACCTTGCGCCGGTCGGAGACAAAATACAGAATGCGGCTGACCGGGATGCGGTAATACGTATCTCCATTGCGGCAAACAAAAGTGTGTTCCATGCCCCGACACAGTGCTGTCTGCGCCCGGGTCACGATCTCCTCGAGCTGCTCCGTCTTGGGTGGCTTAAGCAGATACCCCAGCGCGCCGACGCTGTACCCGTCGAACACGTACTCGGCATAGCCTGTGACAAACACCAGTTGCAGATCCGGGTCAGCCGCGCGCAGCCGTCTGGCGGTCTCCATGCCGTCCAGCTGCCCCATCTCGATATCCAAAAACACCAGATCCAGCTCCCCTGCATGATGCGCCAGCCATTGCAGCAGCCCTTCCCCAGAGGAAAAGGCAAAAAACTGCGCCTCACACCGCCGCGGCTCCAACACCCGCTCGAGCGCGGACTGGAGCGCCAGTCTGGCGTCCAATACATCATCACAAATGCCGATCCGCAGCATTCCCATTCCTCCATTCCCGCTGCCCCGCCGCACGGCGGGGCTTTTTTCATGCCCTCATGGTCACTGGGGCTATTCTACCACGGCTGCCCGGTTTCATCAAACCAAACTTGACAGCAAAGCCGCCGATTATGACAAGTCAGAACGAATTGTCCCTAAACTTTCCCGTTTTGGCGTGGAAAATGACGGGGCAGTTTGTCCGCTCCCCTGCCGTACGGTACGCTGAAAGCAGAAGTGCCGGACACCAGCCCGGCGTTATGCCAATGCAGAAAGGAAGGGGTCGCCATGCTGACCGTCAAAGACTTACACAAATCCTATCAGGTGGGAAACGCCACCTATGAAGTGCTCAAAGGGGTGTCCCTCACGGTGGACGAAGGCGCGTTTGTCGCCGTGATGGGGCCGTCCGGTTCGGGCAAAACCACGCTGCTCAACTGCATCTCCTGTTATATCCCCGCCGATCACGGCAGCATTCTGCTGGGGAATACCGAGCTTGCCCGGCTAGGCGAGGACACACTGGCTGAGATACGCAACCGAAAGCTGGGCTTCGTGTTTCAGGATTTCCTGCTGCTCGACGGGCTGACCGTCCGGGAGAATATCCTGCTACCCGCCATCATCGGCGGCACCATCTCCGCAACGACGGAAGCCCGCGCTGACCAGCTTTGCGATGTGTTCGGCATTGCCGCCATCCGGGACAAATACCCGGCAGAAATCTCCGGCGGCGAAAAGCAGCGCACCGCTGTGGCGCGCGCGCTGATCAACCACCCGCTGCTCATCCTCGCCGACGAGCCGACCGGCAATCTGGATTCCAAGTCCTCCCGTGCAGTCATCCGCTCCTTTGAACAGGCCAAGGCCGCATTGGGCGCGACAATATTTATGGTGACCCACGACTCGTTTGCCTCGTCCTTCTGCGATCAGGTTGTCATCCTGCGTGACGGTGTGGTTTGGCAGACACTGCACAAGGGCACGCTGAGCCGGAACGACTTTCAAGATCAGCTGCTGGACGCCATCCGCGAAATGGGAAAGGAGTGAGACGATGCGGACATTTGCCCAAACCTATGCCGCCCTGCGGCGGAAGAACAGAGGGCAGTATGCCCTGCTGAGCGGCTGCTGCTTTTTCTCCGTGCTGCTGATCACCGCCTATGTGTGCATGATGCGCTCGCCCACCATCCTTGCCGTACTGCCCGAGGGCGGCGACAGCCGCAAGCAGGTGATGATGATTTTTGTCTTGGCAGTCATCGGCTGCGCGGTGTTCACCACCTACGCCGCCGGGCTGTTCTTCCGGCAAAAGTCCCGGGAGACCGGCGTGTTTCTCGCCTTGGGTGCCTCCCGCGGACAGCTGAAACGCGAGCTGCGCCGGGAGCTGGCCGTTATTTCCTTGGGCTCCTGCGCCGCCGGGGCGCTCTTGGGCGGCCCTCTGGCTTGGGCGCTGTGGCAGATCTTCCGCGCGCTGGTGGTGGACACGCAGGAAATGTCCCTTGCCTTTGACCCCGCCGCCTACACCTATGCGCTGGCGTTTGCCGCCTATGTCACCGCTATGCTCTTCCTGCTGGGTGGCCGTTCCATCCGCAGAACCAACATCATCGACGTGATTTCGGAGTCCCACCGCTCCGAGCCCATCCGAGCGGTCAAACGATGGTACGGCTGGGTGGGCATCGCCTTGCTGGTCGTGGGCGGCTTCTGCGGCTACATCGCCCCAGCTGTGTTCGTCCGCGGCCTCCATTGGTACGCCCCGGAGGGGCTCTCCGCCATATTCTATCTGCCTGCGCTGGTGGGTATGTACATGATTTTGCTGCACACTGTCGCCAATGGCTGGGGCGGCAGACGGCGCAGATACAAGGACATCATCTCGGTCTCCCAGATGCGCTTTCAGGGGCGGCAGACCGTGCGGAACATGCTGGTGATGACGGTGCTGATTGCCGGAGCTTACTTTGCCTCCTTTTACACCCCCATGCTGGGCACCGGCGCCATGATGGGCTATGACGCCCGGCCGGTGGACTATGCCTATCACTTCCGCGCCGATCAGGACATCCCTCAGGAGGGCGAGGTGCGTGCGCTGGCCGAGGAATATGGTGTCACAATCACCTCTTGGGTGCAAGCCCCCATGGCCCGGCTAGCCGTGGACGGAGACCGGCACGTAGAAACCGATGGGCCGCTGGGAACGACTTGGGAAAGCGTTTACTATGCGCAGGCAGAGTCCGCCCTTTTTCTCTCTGAGTCCGCCTACAACGCCCTCACCGGGGAACATTTGGATTTGCAGCCCGGGCAAATTGCCGGCATCATGGACGCGACTGGCGACGGCCAGGGCGTTTTCGGCGGATTCGTCACCTTAGTCACCAACACCATCACCGGAGAAAGCTGGCCAGTGACCATGACGGACGACCTGCGCAACGACCTGCTCTTTGGCCGCTATGTGATCGATGACGCCGACTACGCGGCCATGACCGACCGCCTCCCCGATGACTGGCGGGAGCAAATGGTGTTCTTCAACGTGGAAAACAACGAGGAAACCTACGACTTTGCCAAGGCGCTCTTTTATGAGATCGTGGACCGCTCCGGTCAGGAGGTTGCGCTGTACGACAGCTATGATCCCGTTGTACGGGAGATTGCAATTGCCGAGACAGGAGCGTATTTCCTCGACCCAGCCACCAGCGACAAGTACGACTTCACCCCGATCGACTATACCCAGCGGGACAGCTCCAACTTCCGGCTCTACTGGCAATACATGCCCAAATTCCGAGTGCTGGACAAGGCGGACTTTATCAAGACCACGGTCGTATTCCTGATGCTGTTCGTCTTTATCGCGATCGTCTGCTTTGCCGCGGTCATTGTCATCGCCTTCACCCGCTGCCTGACCATTGCCATCACAAACCAGCAGGTCTATGACGACCTGCGCCATCTGGGTGCGCCGAGAACGTATCTGTTCCGCTCTGTCCGCAGCCAGATACGTCGGGTGTTTCTGGTGCCGATGGTGACCGGCACCGCCCTGATCTACGCCTTTTACGCCATGATCATGTTCTTTAACGACAATCGCCTGACCATAGGCGAGATAGCCGGTCTGGGCAGCTGCCTGCTGCTCATCCTCGCCGTATCCGCCATTTTGTACGATGTTTACCGCCTGACTCGCCGCGCTGTCTGCCGCAGGCTGGGCATCTGATCCTCTTCTGCCCCAAACGCACATACAATCCACCCCATTCTCTAACCATATTATTGCAATAGTGCAGTTGGCATATGATTGAAGCGCAACTGCCTGTCAATCGCGGTAGTAGACGTTCATTCGGCTTACACGCTATGCCCCACTGCATCCATGCAATGCCTCTGTTTATCAGAGAGCCGCTGCATCAAAAATGGTTCATCGTCTCATTTCCAGAAAGTTTCAAATCATAATGGCTTTTGTTGTCCTGTTTACCTATAATGCCGAAAGCAGAAAAAAGAAAGGAGTCATCAGACTCCTTCCCAGTCTGTCGAAAAAGTCCAGCAAAAGCTGGGCTTTTTCGTTTGAGCGCGGTAAAATAGGAATAGGTGGTGAGAGCAATGCTGGAACGAGGAAAAATGGATCGGGATGT
>NZ_JBQKJR010000088.1:0-7928 GCF_052117165.1 Agathobaculum sp. LCP25S3_E8 | reverse complement strand
GTTGGTTGTGGAAGGAGAAGTCTTCTCCATTCATGTTTGTACTTTTTTGGCCTTTATACGCCAGAAACCCGGCTTATGCCTGACGCATAGGCCGGGTTTCTCGACAGACTGGGCGTTGCAGAATGCATTATTCTGCAACGCTTTCTTTTTGCCGGAACATGGCTGTAAGACTACGTTAATATATCAGTATACCATTTTGAGTCCAACTCGGCAATCACTGCATTGCGTAGAGCAACATACATGAACAGACAGCGCGACTTGCCTCTCGCCGCCGCTTTCGCTCTTGTTCTGTTTTTCTCTCAGGAGTATAATACCAGTAATCGCGCATCCGCGGCTGCGAACCGACAGCCGCGGCAAGCAGCAAAAAAGGGGGAAGTCTCATGACTCTGTTGAGACGGCACTGGGCAGATATGTCCATTCATTACAAGGCCGTCGCATTGTGCTGCACCTTCGTCGTACCAATCCTGATCGCGGTCAGCATTCTTATCTTTGAATTCAGCGCCTACCGGCTGGAAACCGACCGAATTCTATCTGAATATGCAGGCTGCATTGATTATGCCAACGCGCTGCGCACCGAAAGCGATCTGCTCGATGCGCTGCCCTTTGCCGCAGCGAACGCCAAAGCAGTCGGTGAATACACCACTGCCTGCGAGGCAACTTTGAACGCATGGCAGGCGCTGGCCCCCACACAAACCACGGACAACGCACAAATCGACCTGCTCAAGCAGGTAATCGACCGCGCGATGAACAGTCTGCGTGAACGTCAGCAGCAATTCCTTGACGACTTTTCCACAGGCATTTTTGATGCCACGGCTTTCTCCCGACTACAACAGCAAAGTGCTTATCTGTACAGCTATGCCGACGCGCTGATGGACGCGGTACTGCTCGAGGGACGAAACCGCTATCTGGATCTGGGCCAGCAATTTGCTGACCAGAACATCATGCTGTCGGTCGTGGCAGCACTGGGCTGTGTCGTATTCGCGCTGCTCGTGTTGTTCCTCATCCGCAGCCTGATCCTGCCCGTGCGGCAGATAAGTCAGGCGGCTCGCCGCGTAGCCCACGGCGAATATGGCATTGATGACTTTGTGCATCCCTCTTCGGACGAGATCGGCGTGCTTGCCGCCTCATTTAACCACATGAAACATCAAATTGCACAGACCATCCACGCACTGGAAAGCGAAGCCGCACTGGAAAAATCACTGCGTCAGCAGGAATCCGAGGCAGCCAACCTGCGTCAACTGGTCGAGCAGAGCCGCTTCGCTCAGCTGCAAAGTCAAATCAACCCACACTTCCTGTTCAACACGCTGCAAAGCGTGGCCAGCATGGCGCAGATCGA
Source organism: Agathobaculum sp. LCP25S3_E8 (assembly GCF_052117165.1). Classification (NCBI taxonomy): domain Bacteria; kingdom Bacillati; phylum Bacillota; class Clostridia; order Eubacteriales; family Butyricicoccaceae; genus Agathobaculum; species Agathobaculum sp. LCP25S3_E8. The sequence continues at coordinate 6,592 of NZ_JBQKJR010000088.1, read as the reverse complement.
GCGCGCGACTGTGACGGGCGACATGGTCGTGCGTCTGGCCAACTTTTTCCGCTACACGCTGGAAACCGACGAAAGCATGGTGCCGCTCGCGCGCGAACTGGCGCTGCTGCGCGACTATATCTCGCTGCAGGAGCTGCGCTTCGGCGAGCGCATCTCATTTGAGATGGACTGTGATAACCACTGCGACGCGCTGCGTGTACCCAAGTTCATTTTACAGCCACTAGTAGAAAATGCCATCGTGCACGGGATGCGCAGCCGCAGTGCTGGCGGACGCATTCGCATCGTCACCAGCGCCGACGGCGCGTGCTGCCGCATTCAGATAACCGATAACGGCGGCGGTTTTACACGCACCAGCAGCGGCCCGCCCGCCGCAACCGGACGGCGCTCCATCGGCCTGCACAACATCGCCAGCCGCGTGCAGCTGACCGGCGGCTCGTTCCATCTGTACAGCCTGCACGGTCTGGGCACCACCGCCCGTCTTACGCTGCCTATGCCAAAGGAGGAAAGCCGCGCATGATTAAAATCCTAATCGCTGAGGATGAGCCGCTCAGCCTGCAGAACTTAACCGGCCATCTGCGCCGCCGTCTGGGAGAGGATGCACTGATCGAGGGCGCGAGCAACGGACGCGAGGCCGTCGAGCGTGCTCGGCAAATCCAGCCCGCACTGATTTTCATGGATATCGAAATGCCCGTAATGAACGGGCTGGATGCAGCCTCCATTCTGCACAAAACCCAGCCGGAGCTTCCTATCATCTTTTTGACCGCGTTCGACCGTTTCGATTACGCGGTCGGCGCCATGCGAGCAGGCGGTACCGACTATCTGCTCAAACCATTCGATCGCGCGCAGGTCAACGCCTGCCTACGGCGCACGCTTCATCTACCCGAGCAAGATGTCGAGCAGCCGGACGAGGCCGAAAACCCATTCTGCACCCAGTTTTCCGTCTGGCTTACGCACCACTACATGCAGGATGTTTCACTGGAACAAGCAGCCGAGGCCATGGGCATGAGCTCATTTTATTTTTCGCGGTTTTTCCGCACTGCTTACAACCAGACCTTTGTCGAATACCTCACGGCCTACCGTATCCGGCAAGCCGTACACCTACTCGAGGAGACCGAGATCCCGGTGCGAGACATCGCCCCGCGCGTAGGCTACGCAGACGCGGGTTATTTTTCCAAAGTGTTCAAACGACATGTCGGCGTCACCCCGACAGAATACCGCAATCACTGATTTTGTGCATATTGCACTAAATTTAGACATCCCATTTGGCGGCGGTCATAATATTGCCTATCGGAGCGCAAATTTTTCCGATAGGCTGGTGCACACCCCGCCGGTATAATTGAGGTTGGAAACGATGAGAAAACACAGATATTCCGTCGTGCTGGCGGCACTGGCCGCAGCGCTGCTGCTGAGCAGCTGCGCCGCAACCGCCCAGTCCCCGGTACGGCGCTACCGGCTGGCAAGCAGCCAGAGCGCAACCTATGTGACCAATCAGGCCTGCCAGCGTTTCTGCGATCTGGTCGATCAGGCTTCGGACGGCAACATCATCATTGAGCCGGTGTTCGACAATGGACTGGGCAGCGATGACGAGGCGCTCACACAATGCGTCTATGGTGGCGTGGACTTTGTCCGCACAACCGTCAGCGCAGCGGCGCAGTACGCGCCGCTGCTGACCGCCTTGCAGTTGCCCTATCTGTACACCTCGGATGAGCACCTGTTCCGTGTGCTCGACAGCACAGTCGGGCAGCAGGCACTGGACTCGCTCTCTCCAGCAGGACTGGTCGGTATGACCTATTTCTACGCGGGCTACCGCTGCTTTTTCACCACCGACCGACCGCTGTCTTCTCTGGACGATTTGCAGGGTCTGCGGCTGGGCACAGGTGCCTCCAGCGAGATGGATCTGCTGGTCGAGCAGTGGGGCGCGGTTGCCGTGCCGCTGGCGCGCGAACAGTTTGCACTGGCGCTGCGCGCCGGACAAATTGACGGGGCCGAGGATAACCTGCCAACCTATGTCGACAGCGGGTACTACAAGCTCGCGCCCTACTGGACCTATGACAGACACACCTATAACGCCGATGTGCTGATAGCATCTTCCAGTACATGGCAGAATTTTACTGAAGAGGAGCGCGCCATGCTGCGTGACTGCGCGGTTGAAGCCGCCGCATGGCAACGCGACCATTGGCTCAACGCCGAGGTGCGCGCCATGCTGCATGCCTCGCGCAGCGGCTGCTATATGGCACTGCTCGACGAAGAGCAGACTGCCCGCTTCCGCGAAGCAGCGCAGCCGCTTTATGACCGCCTGACGCCCGAGCAGCAACAGGTGGTGGAAGCAATCGGTGAGCTAGCCGACTCCGCAGACTAATCTGACGCCTCCTCTTCTTTTTCCCGGTCGAAAGCGCCCCAGGGGCGGCGCTTTGCGATAGAAAAAAGATACGAGGAGGCTTTTTCATGAAAGTCAAAAGACTGATGGCCGGTTTGCTTTGCGGCTCGCTGGGCGCGATGCTCAGTCTGGCCGGCTGTGGCACAGCGGACAGCGGTATGATGGACGCGGCCAACGCCAATGCGGTCGCCGGAGGCAGCAGTGATCTGCCGGTTGTCACCTGGAAGATGGGCTCGACCTGGGGCGACGGCAATATCCACTTCACCTGCGACGAGCGCTTCTCCGAGCTGGTCAGCGACCTGACCGATGGGCGCTTTACCATCACCAACTATCCCGAGGGCGCGCTGTGCGCAGCCAACCAGCTGTTTGACTATGTGCAGAACGGCACAATTCAATGCGGCGGCGACTGGGGCGGCTACTGGAGCGGCAAGGACACCGCATTCGAACTGCTCTCGACCACGATGGACAACTTCACCGGTCTGGACTACTACATTTGGATCACGCAAGCGGGCGGTCTGGACTGCTATCAAAACATGTACAGCCAGTATAACATGATGTACTTCCCCATCATGATAAACCACGCCGAATCCGGCATCCGCTCGACCAAGCCGATCACCTCGCTCGAGGACATGAAGAGCATGAAGATCCGCCTCGGCGGCGTTATGGCCGGCCGTGCGGCTGAAAAATTGGGCATCAATATCACTACGGTTTCAGCCTCCGAACTGTATGAGTCGCTGCAGCGCGGCGTCATCGACGGCGGCGAATTCTCCACCCCGTGCTCGGATGACTCGCTCAAGCTGCAGGAGGTCGCGCCTTACTGGTGCTCGCCTGCCTGGTATCAGTCGGGCGGCGTTAACGGCGTCATGATCAACATGGACGCATGGAATGAGCTTCCGGAAGAATATCAGAACGCAATCCAGATGGCTGCGCAGATCTGCACGGCCGAGCAGCTGTCCCGCTATCTGTGGATGGACTTTGAATCCACCGAGAAGATGCTCGAGGAGGACGACTGCATCGTCACCGAGATGAACAGCGAGGACTGGCAGACCATCCGCGACACCTGCCGTGAGGTCTACGAAGAAGAAGCGGCTGCCAACGAGAACTTCAACATGGTTTACAGCTCGATGAACGCATACCGCGAGCAGGCGGACACCTACCGCGCAATGCTCGGCGACTATGGCTGGGGCTTTAACTACGATGAATACGAAGAATGATCTCCCCGCCCGTGCACGTCCCATACAGGACGTGCACGGAGCACAGCAAGATGAGGTGTAAAATATGAAAGTGATCAAACGCATCAGCGGCGTGATCGACCTCGTCAATGACTGGATCGGACGGATCGCTTCGTTCGCGGTTCTGGTCATTCTCGCGGTCATCGTAATCGAGGTCATCCTGCGGCGTCTGTTCCACAGCCCGCAGATATGGACGATGGATGTCATCTGCATGACCTTCGGCTGCTATATCATCATGGTCTGCGCCTATGGCTTCCAGAAAAAAGCCTTTGTCGCGGTCGACGTGCTGTATGCGCGGCTCAAGCCGCTGGCGCAGCACATCCTGCACCTGATCACCTATGTGTTCTTCATGGTGCCGTTCGTATTTGTGCTCGTACCCGAAAGCTGGGGCTTTTTCCTGCGCTCCTTTCTGTCAGGCGAGCGCGGCTATTCCGTCTGGGCGCCGCCGGCATGGCCGGTTAAGCTGGCTCTGTTCGTCGGCTTGGCGCTGCTGGCCTTGCAGGGTGTCTCCGAGATACTCAAGCAGGTGACCGGCATCGCTGAGGCACTACAAACACGCAGCGACGCCAAGAAAGGAGGCGACGCGGCATGATGCAGTTATTGACCGATCTGGTCACTCGCACAGGTGTTAGCGCCTCGCAGCTGGCAGCGATCATGCTGGGCGCACTGTTCATCCTGATGATCATCGGACTTGTCACCGGGCAGGAACTGGCTTTCGTGCTGGGCGGTGCAGGCGTCATTATTGGATATCTGGCCTGGGGCGGCCCGGGCATCACCATCGCCATGACCAAGGTTTACGACCAAATGCAGAGCTACTCCATGGTCGCTATCCCGATGTTTGTGCTGATGGCAAACTTCCTGACCCACTCCAAGGTCGCAGATGGGCTGTTCCTGTCCATCCGCTATCTGCTCGGCCCGCTCAAGGGCGGCCTGGGTCTTGCCGTTATCGTGGTTTCGACCGTGTTCGCCGCCACGACCGGCATCGTCGGCGCGTCTGTCGTTACGATGGGCATGCTGTCCATTCCGGTACTGCTCAAATGCGGCTATAAGCCTTCCCTGGCCTGCGGCATGGTGTGTGCGGGCGGCTCGCTGGGCATCTTGATCCCGCCGTCGATCATGCTGGTGTCGATGGGTTCGTACGCCAACGTGTCGGTGGGCAAAATCTTCTTTGCGGCGATTGTGCCCGGTCTGGTGCTGTCGCTGTGCTACATGATCTATGTGTTTATCATTTGCCACCTGCACCCGGACTACGGCCCGGCCATGACAGCTGAGGAGCTGGCTGCCATGCCGCTTCGCGAACGAGTGTATGGATCGCTTATCAACCTGATCCCGCCGGTCATCCTGATTGTCGGCGTACTCGGATCGATTTTCACCGGCTGGGCAACCCCGACTGAAGCCGCAGGCGTCGGCGCGCTGTTCTCGCTGATTCTGGCTATCTTCTACAAGCAGTTCAGCTGGAAGATGCTGTACGATTCACTGATTGACACGGCTAAGACCTCTGCAATGGTCTTTATTATCCTGTTTGGTGCAAGCGCATTCACCGGCATTTTCATGTCGCTGGATGGCGACCAGCTGATCGCCAACTGGATTGCAAGCGTAGGCATCGGCAAGTGGGGCGCGTTTGCCATCATGATGGCGATTGTCTTTTTCATGGGCATGTTCATCGACTGGCTGGGCATCGTTATGATCGTATTCCCCATCTTCCTGCCGATTATGGATATGTTCGGCTTTGACCGACTGTGGATTGTTTCTGTTACTGCGGTCATGCTGCAGACCTGCTTCATGACCCCGCCGTTCGGTTTTGCACTGTTCTACATCAAGGGCATTGTACCGGACAGCGTCAAAATCAGTGACATTTACCGCGGCGTCATTCCCTTTATTCTGATTATCATCTTTGTGGTTATACTGGTCACCGTGTTCCCGGGCATTGTCCACTGGCTGCCCAATCTGGTGGCTCAATAACCCCTTTCTTCCCCCTCTTCTGTGCAAAAACCCGGAACGGCACCTTGCCGCCCGGGTTTTTGTGCTATCGACAGAAATGCTCCGGCAAAGCATCAGACCTCTTTTCCATGTTTTTGGAATCGACAAATGCGTCTGCTGTTTTTCTTTTCCACGTTAGAGCGGATAATCTGTGCACGGAAGGCTGCTAACAACAATTGATACTTGTGTAAGTGTCAAATTATCAAACCTTAAAAACAAAAAAACAAGCGATTTCCGAAGAAATCGCTTGTTTTCCACAAGTAAAAGTGGTACGCCAGAAGGGATTCGAACCCCCGACCTTTTGGTTCGTAGTTAGTACCACTTGCAAAAATCGTCGAAAATTCAGAACAAACAGCACGATTTTATGCTTATATACGGCTATAAACTGTGCAATCCACAAACATTCAAGAAAGGCCGCTCTGGCGCTCATAAACACCAAATAAACACCAAGCGGGATTGTCAAGCCGTCCAGTAGGGCGGTTTTCTTTTGCCCTCAGATCGCGCCTATTCGCCGTTATCCCGCTTGATTTGCTCATCTATGGCGCGGTTAATGAAAGCTGTTGTGCTTTCTCCTTGCGTCTGTGCGTGGGCTTGCACCTCTGACCGACGCTCTGGAGTCATGCGCACTTTGATCTCCACAAAGCGTTCCATATATTTCTGATGTGCTCGCTTTTGAGCATCGCTTACGGACTTCTGCTTTTCCAAAAGATGCACCTCCTCCATCATGCCATAATTATATCAGAAATTTACAGATACGACCATATAAATATCACACTAAAATACGACCATATATTTGTTGAGTATGACCATTGATGAATACGACCATATATATTATAATATAATCACAGCAAGGGAACAGAGCCGAGGGCAAGACCACCCGACCAAGAGCCGCACCGCGTACCTGTGAGCGAGAGCAATAGACACGCAAGCGGGCGGCTGGCGCAAATCCCGCTGACTGGTTGCAAGCAGCCCACTACTTGCCGCACGCGGTTTGCTTCGATAA
>NZ_JBQKJR010000087.1:0-8074 GCF_052117165.1 Agathobaculum sp. LCP25S3_E8 | reverse complement strand
AGGCAAAGCTAAAGGGCTTGCCGCCTGCAATTCACAGACAACAAGCCCTTTCGGCTGCTTAAACAATTTTTGCTTTCAAATATTGTCTAACTTTTGGGGGTCACTTCACAAGCTGCTTGGTGATGTGACACCATTGTTTGATAAAGAACAGTTCTGCGGCATGGTAGAGAAGGCAAAGCAGCATATCCGAGAGGGGGATATCTTCCAAATTGTGCTTTCCAACCGACTGAGCGCTCCCTTTGAGGGAAGCCTGCTCCATACCTACCGTGTGCTTCGCACCATCAACCCTTCGCCGTATATGTTCTATTTTTCGGGAACGGACGTAGAGGTCGCGGGCGCGTCGCCCGAAACGCTTGTGAAACTAGAAAACGGCGTGCTGCATACCTTCCCGCTTGCGGGAACAAGACCCAGAGGGAAAACCGATGCAGAAGACAGAGCGATGGAAACGGAGTTGCTTGCAGACGAAAAGGAGCTTGCCGAACACAATATGCTGGTTGATTTGGGACGAAATGATCTTGGGAGAATCAGCAAATTCGGTACGGTTCAGGTAGAAAAACTGCATTCTATTGAGCGCTTCTCGCACGTTATGCACATTGGATCTACTGTGCGCGGGCAGATTCGGGAAGACAAAGATGCACTCGATGCCATCGAAGCGGTGCTGCCTGCAGGAACGCTTTCCGGTGCGCCGAAAATCCGGGCTTGTCAGCTCATCGGAGAACTGGAGAACAACAAGCGCGGCATCTACGGCGGCGCCATCGGATATATCGATTTCACCGGCAATATGGACACCTGTATAGCCATCCGCATTGCCTATAAGAAAAACGGCAAGGTTTTTGTGAGAAGCGGCGCCGGAATTGTAGCGGATTCCGTTCCCGAAAAGGAATTCGAGGAGTGTTTGAACAAAGCAAAATCCTCACTGAAAGCACTGGAGCTTGCACAGGAGGCGGAATTATGATTCTTTTAATAGATAACTACGACAGCTTTTCCTATAACCTGTATCAACTCATCGGAGAACTTGAGTCGAATATCAAGGTTATCCGCAACGATGAAATGACGATAGAGGAAATCCGGGCTTTGCACCCCGACCGTATTATCCTTTCTCCCGGTCCGGGCAGGCCGGAGGATGCAGGCGTGATGATCCAAGCGGTAAAGACGCTTGGAAAGGAGATTCCCATCCTCGGCGTTTGCCTCGGCCATCAGGCGATATGCGCCGCTTTTGGCGCAACCGTTACTTATGCCAAAAAAATGATGCACGGAAAACAGTCTATCGTCCGATTTAATAGGGAATGTCCATTGTTTGGTGACTGTCCGGAAACCGCTCCGGTAGCCCGCTATCACTCTCTTGCGGCAGATGCCGACACCATACCGGCATGTTTGAAAATCACTGCTGCTACCATCGATGGTGAAATCATGTCGGTGCAGCATGAAACATATCCCATCTACGGCGTGCAATTTCATCCGGAATCTATCATGACGCCGAACGGCAAACAGATGCTTAGAAATTTCATAAAGGAGATATAAGTCATGATTAAAGATGCAATCGTGAAGATTGTGAACAAGGAAGACCTCACCTACGATGAGGCATATACCGTTATGAATGAAATCATGAGCGGGGAAACCTCGCCCACGCAAAACGCTGCGTTTCTTGCCGCGTTATCCACTAAAAGCGCAAGAGCTGAGACAACAGATGAAATCGCAGGATGTGCAGCGGCCATGCGTGCGCATGCAACCAGAGTAGAAACCGGTATGGAACTGTTTGAAATTGTTGGTACCGGTGGAGACAATGCGCATAGCTTTAATATTTCCACCACTTCTGCGCTTGTTGCGGCAGCGGGAGGGATAAAAGTTGCGAAGCATGGCAACCGGGCAGCGTCCTCTCAATGCGGTACAGCAGACTGCTTGGAAGCGCTCGGTGTCAATATTCAGCAGAGTCCCGCAAGATGTATTGAACTTCTTAACGAGGTTGGTATGTGCTTCTTCTTTGCACAGAAATATCATACATCGATGAAATATGTGGGTGCGATTCGCAAGGAACTCGGATTTCGAACCGTTTTCAACATTCTTGGGCCGCTGACAAATCCGGGAACTCCATCAATGCAGCTGCTCGGTGTGTATGATGATTACCTGGTTGAGCCGCTCGCACAGGTGTTAATCAATTTGGGAATCAAGCGAGGTATGGTGGTGTACGGTCAGGATAAACTTGACGAGATTTCTATGAGTGCACCGACTACCATATGCGAAATCAGAGACGGCTGGTTTAAGACTTCTGTTATCGCACCGGAGGATTTCGGTTTTGCACGCTGCACCAAAGACGATTTACGGGGCGGCACGCCAAAGGAAAATGCAAAAATCACACTTGCCATCTTGCATGGCGAAAAGGGACATATGAGAAATGCGGTCCTGATGAATGCGGGGGCAGCGCTCTACATTGGCGGGAAGGCGGATAGCATGCAAGACGGTATTGCGCTTGCCGCGGAAATCATTGATTCCGGCAAGGCGCTGGAAACGCTCAACAAACTCATTGAAGTAAGCAATCGCCCGGAGGTGAAAGGATGACGATTCTTGACCGACTTTCCGACTATGCCTGTCAGCGTACCGCGCAGGCGAAAAGCAAAATACCGCTCGAAGAAACCCGGCGGCAGGCTCTTTCGCTTCCAAAAGGAAACTTTGCGTTTGAAAACGCGTTGAAAACACCGGGCATATCTTTTATTTGCGAGTGCAAAAAAGCATCTCCCTCCAAAGGACTCATTGCGCATGATTTTCCATATCTGCAAATTGCGAAGGAGTATGAACAAGCGGGAGCAGATTGTATTTCTGTACTGACTGAGCCAAAATGGTTTTTGGGCAGCGATAAATACCTGACGGAAATCACAAACAACGTTTCCGTTCCCTGCCTGCGTAAAGACTTTACGGTGGATGAATATATGATTTATGAGGCTAAAATGCTCGGTGCATCGGCCGTACTGCTCATCTGTGCTATCCTGAGTGAAAAGCAAATCAAAGGATATATCGGCCTTTGCGATGAACTCGGCCTTTCTGCGCTGGTGGAGGTGCATGATGAAAGCGAGGTGCAAATGGCATTAAATGCCGGAGCGCGACTCATCGGTGTTAACAACCGCAACCTCAAGGATTTTTCTGTGGATACCGATAACAGCTGCAGACTGCGGGAACTGATACCCGCAGATGTGCTGTTTGTTTCTGAAAGCGGAGTCAGCAGTGCCGAGGATGTAGAAAAACTTCGAAATATCGGTGCAGATGCCGTGCTGATAGGGGAAACCTTGATGAAAGCCACAGACAAAAAAGCAAAACTCACCGAACTGCGAGGTGCCTTATGACAGCGATAAAGCTCTGCGGTCTTGCTCAGCCTTGCGATATAGAGACTGCCAATGCATTAAAACCCCAGTATGTTGGATTTGTTTTTGCTTCGAAAAGCAAGCGATATGTGAAACCCGAAAGAGCGAGGGAACTGAGGCAAATGCTTGCTCCCGATATCAAAGCGGTGGGTGTATTCGTTAATGAAAAGCCCGAAACGATTGCCGATTTCTTGAACAACGGCCTGATTGACGTTGCTCAATTGCACGGCGATGAGAGCGACGATCATATTGCGCAGCTGCGTAAATATACCGATCGGTCGATTATAAAGGCCTTTCGTATCAGAACTGCAAGCGATATTGTCCATGCAGAACAAAGCACTGCGGATTATGTTCTTCTGGATTCCGGTGCAGGCACAGGGACGGCATTTGATTGGAATCTGATACACAGCATTAAAAGACCGTATTTTCTTGCAGGAGGGTTGGAATCCGGTAATGTGCGTGCAGCCATCCGGACACTACGCCCATTCGCGGTGGATGTCAGCTCGGGCATAGAAACAGATGGAGTAAAAGATAAAACAAAAATGGCGGCGTTTGTGGCCGCCGTCAGAAAGGAAGATAGAACATGACCAATCCGAACGGACGCTTCGGTATTCACGGTGGACAGTATATTCCTGAAACGCTGATGAACGCTGTGCTTGAACTGGAACAAGCCTATAACCATTATAAAAACGATCCTGCATTCAATCAGGAGCTTACAGAACTGTTCAATGAATATGCAGGCAGACCGTCCAGACTGTACTTTGCGGAGAAAATGACAAAAGACCTTGGCGGTTCGAAAATATATCTCAAACGTGAGGATTTGAACCACACCGGCGCACACAAAATAAATAACGTGCTTGGTCAGGCCTTACTTGCAAAAAAGATGGGCAAGACAAGGCTGATTGCAGAAACTGGCGCCGGTCAGCATGGCGTTGCTACGGCAACTGCCGCTGCTCTGATGGGGATGGAGTGCATAGTTTTCATGGGGGAAGAAGATACCATCCGTCAGGCGCTCAATGTGTACCGTATGCGATTGCTGGGAGCGGAGGTCATCCCGGTAAAAACCGGCACGGCTACGTTGAAAGACGCTGTATCTGAGGCGATGCGTGAATGGACTTCTCGTATCAGCGATACCCATTATTGCCTCGGCTCTGTGATGGGACCTCATCCGTTTCCGACAATCGTTCGTGATTTTCAGGCAGTAATCTCCAAAGAGATCAAAGAACAGATGTTGCAAAAAGAAGGTCGGTTGCCTGATGCGGTGATCGCCTGTGTAGGTGGCGGATCCAATGCCATCGGCAGCTTCTATCATTTCATCGAGGAGAAAGATGTCAGGCTGATCGGTTGTGAAGCGGCGGGCAGGGGAATTGATACCTTCGAGACGGCTGCAACGGTCAACACCGGTCGAGTCGGCATTTTCCATGGGATGAAGTCCTATTTTTGTCAGGATGAATACGGTCAGATTGCGCCCGTTTATTCCATCTCCGCAGGTTTGGACTATCCCGGTATTGGTCCTGAACATGCGTATTTGCATGATATTGGCAGAGCTGAATATGTTCCTGTCACAGATGATGAGGCAGTAAATGCTTTTGAATATCTGGCAAAAACCGAGGGTATCATTCCGGCAATCGAATCGGCTCACGCTGTTGCACACGCGATAAAGATTGCCCCGACAATGGATAAAGACAAAATTATTGTTATCACCATTTCCGGCAGAGGCGACAAGGATTGCGCCGCTATCGCCCGTTACAGAGGAGAGGATATCCATGAGTAATATCAAACGCGCATTTGAAAACGGAAAGGCATTTATTGCGTTTATTACGTGCGGCGACCCTGATCTGGAAACCACCGCTGCTGCTGTCCGTGCTGCCGTTGCGAACGGCGCAGACCTTATCGAGCTTGGCATCCCGTTTTCCGATCCTACCGCTGAAGGCCCGGTCATACAGGGGGCCAATCTTCGTGCTTTGCGCGGCGGCATTACCACAGATAAAATTTTCGACTTTGTCAAAGAACTGCGTCGTGATGTAAAGATTCCGATGGTATTTATGACCTACGCCAATGTCGTATTCTCTTACGGTGCGGAGCGGTTCATTTCCACCTGTAAGGATATTGAGATCGACGGACTGATTTTGCCCGATTTGCCGTTTGAGGAAAAAGAGGAATTCCTGCCATTTTGCCGAAAATACGGTGTTGATTTGGTGTCACTCATTGCACCCACATCAGAAAACCGCATTGCTATGATTGCAAAAGAAGCGGAAGGCTTTCTGTATATCGTTTCCAGCCTTGGTGTGACGGGGATGAGAAGCGAAATCAAGACGGACCTTTCTTCAATTGTCAAGGTGGTAAGAGAGAATACGGATATCCCATGTGCGATTGGGTTTGGTATTTCTACGCCAGAGCAAGCAAAGAAAATGGCGGAGCTTTCTGACGGCGCGATTGTCGGTTCTGCGATTATAAAACTGCTCGAAATGCATGGTAAAGATACGCCAAAGTTTATCGGGGCGTATGTAAAATCTATGAAGGATGCATTGCGGTAATGGACGTATGCGATGAAATATGACGATAGGTAGGCGCAGAAGGCGGCATACCGTGGTCGACAGCATCAATGACTCTCGGGCTGTCATCGATTGTTCGTGCCGCACTGCATAACCAGTCCATACTGGCCGAGGCCGTGAAGTATGTGTCGTCTTATCAAGCGTACAGATGGACACAGATAGAATGATATATAACAGTGACAAATTCATATTCCATCTATAGGGATTGTTTCGCTATTTTAACAGTTGCATACAGCTAACTCGGTGTGATACAATAAATATACGATGCGCAGTGTGTGATGCATGGTAAGTCCGATCGCTACTGCGTATCATTTTTCGTCGTAGGTTAGCGAAAGCTAACTTGCGATAAATGAAAGGGGAAAATCTTATCAAACAGTTTCGATCCACTTTTGTGCTTGCCGTGTTGCTGCTCGTTTTATCTTGTTGCTCCCTGTTTGTTGGAGTTATCGAGATGAATCCGCAAGCATTGCTGGCAGGAAATTTGAACTTATGGGAAATCTTTCTGATTTCCAGATTGCCTCGGTTGCTGGCCATCCTGTGTACTGGCGTGGGCATGAGCGTAGCAGGATTGATCATGCAGCAGTTATGCAGCAATAAGTTTGTTTCACCGACTACCGGTGCCACAATTTCCTCGGCTCAGTTTGGCATTTTGTTGGCGCTGCTTTTCATGCCGACTTCCACCTTGTGGACCCGGGCGTTTTTTGCCTTTGCCGCAGCCGTTTTAGGAACATGGATATTCGTGTGGTTTATTCAGCGCCTTCAGTTTAAAGACGTGGTAATGGTTCCGCTGGTAGGCATCATGTTCGGTAATGTTATCGGCGGAATGACAACGTATTTGGCCTACAAATATGAGATGACGCAAGCATTGTCTTCTTGGCTGGTCGGACATTTTTCTCTGGTGCTGAAAGGGCGATACGAAATTGTCTGGCTGACCGTTCCTATGGTTGTGCTGGCATTTCTATTTGCCAATCACTTTAACATCGTGGGCATGGGCAAGGACTTTTCTCAAAATCTGGGCGTGTCCTACAATTTGGTTCTTTTTGCAGGGCTGACTATTGCTGCCATGATCACCGCTAGCATTGTTGTGGTGGTTGGGGCTATCTCATACGTCGGACTCATAGTGCCCAATGTGGTTGCGATGTATAAGGGTGACAAAATTCGCGGTACCTTGGTCGATACTGCACTGTTTGGTGCCATTTTTGTGCTGGTATGCGATATGATTGGCCGTGTTGTCATCTTTCCCTACGAGCTGCCTATCGAGCTTATCGTGGGCGTTCTGGGCAGTCTTATCTTTATTGCGCTGCTATTCTATCGGATCAAATATGGCCGGAAAGCAATTCGGTTGGGCGGAGCCAGAACAAGCGGCTGCGCTGCCATGCCTTGTCTGAAGGGAGGGGCAGAACAATGAGTACTCTTGCAGTCCGCGCTAATCAACGAAAGCTTTTGATGTTGGCTATTCTTGTAATGCTGTGTGCGGCTGGATATATGCTGGTAGAGGTAAATTTTTCAAACCCTAAGCTGCTGGCCTATGCCTTGAAAATTCGTACGCCTAAACTGATTGCCATGCTGATTACAGCATTTTCTATCGGTGGAGCATCCATTGTATTTCAGTCTATCATCAATAATACCATTGTCACACCATGTCTGCTCGGCATGAACTCGCTTTATACCTTGATTCATACGGCGGTAGTGTTCTTTCTCGGCTCTGCCAGTCTCGTGGCCTCCAATGCTAATTTATCTTTCGCAGTGGATGTGGTGCTGATGGGAATCGCAGCTACCATAATCTACAGCTGGATATTTAAAAAGACAAAGCATAATGTGCTGTATGTGCTTTTGGTTGGCACGGTGCTGACATCTTTTTTGGGCAGTATCCAGACAACCCTAACCAGAGTGATGGATCCCAATGAATATGACAGTTTATTAAATACACTGGTGGCAAGCTTCAGTAATATTAACTCTGAAATCATTGTTTTTTCGCTTGTTCTTCTGGCAAGTATTATTGTTGTTCTTCGCAAGGAATTGGCGCTATTGGATGTTCTGGCCTTAGGGAAGGAACTGGAATAGTCAAGAAAACCGCACACCCAACGAATTCAATTAGGCAACCTGCGCCGGATTTTGCGCCCACCGTGCGCGCTTGCGCAGCGGAGGAAGGTTTTCCTCATTGGC
>NZ_JBQKJR010000086.1:0-8661 GCF_052117165.1 Agathobaculum sp. LCP25S3_E8 | reverse complement strand
TTCCTTAAATTCTTTGCTGTAACGTTTCATTGCGATCCCCTCCGTCTCTGTTCGTTCAGTTTAACAGATTTTTGGGGAATTTGCGACTGCACTTACAGGGTACTACTCCAGAAGATGACAGCGCTTTCCGGCATAGTAATTTCATAAGTTTTTCTGCATGCTGCTGCATGAAATTGCAGCGTTTCTCCGCATTATGACAAAAGGGATGGCTTTACGCCATCCCTTTTGCTATATTGCTCTATGTTGCTTTTTCACTGTGCCACCGGCTTGCCCATCTGCGCACAGCTGTCTAATTCTTCCGATGCCGGTTCCAATTCAGACTATACTGTTTTCACAAAAACGCATCAGCATGGCAGCGGCTTCTGCCCGAGTAGCGTCGCTCTGAGGATAGAGTGCGTTGCCTGCGCCGGTAATGACGCCTGCGCCGCACGCCCACTGCATAGCCGATCCGGCCCATTCACTCAGGTCCGAAACATCGGTGTAGGAAAGAATATTGGTGTCCTCGCCGATGGATACGTCGTAGCCCTTATGCTGCGCGTATCGGTACAGCATCGCGGCCATCTGCTCCCGGGTGATAGAGTTATCTGCACCGAAACTGCCGTCGCCATAGCCGCCGACAATGCCCTCCGATGCTGCCCAGCGGATGGCCTCGGTGTACCACCTGCCATTGGCCACGTCGTCAAAGGTCATCTGATAATCGACCACAGGGCTGCCCTCCAGCCGCCACAGAATGGTAGCAATCATGGCGCGGGAAGTGGTGCCGTTCGGGTCAAAGCTGTTTACCGAAGTGCCGTTCATCAGCCCGCTCTGATAAACATACTCCACCCCCTTGTAGAACCAATCGCTCTCGTCCACGTCAGTGAAGAGCAGGGGACTGCTCTCCGCCTGAAAGACCGCGGACACGGTGACCGCGCTATCGGGCATCTCGAAGGTGTATACACCGTCGCCCTTATCGGTGAGGGGGAGCTTGTTGCCCTCCTTATCGGTGACGGTGAGGCTGTCCAGCACATAGCCCTTGTCAGGAGTAACGGTCAGGGTAACGGTGGTGCCCTGAGAAGTTTGGAGCGTGCCGGCCTTTATGCTGCCGCTCTCGATCTCGGACACCGTGACGGCATGGTTGGTCGCGCTTGCGGAGCCGCTGTTGCTCCCGCTTGAGGCGGCGCGGTAATAGCCCCATCGGTTCAAGAATGTTTCCTGCCCGCTGCCGTCTGCCGGAGTGTAAGGATATGTGCCTGTGGTCATACTGCCGTTCTGGATGGCAGTACCTTGCAAAGCTGTCCGCTGCGCGTAAACCTCGCCATCATTGGAGAGAGCCAAGGTTGCGCCGTTCGCAGGATTGGCGCTGTTTTCTTCCTCAAATACATACACTTTGCCGAAAACCTCTGCCGCTCCGGTGAATGCACCGCTGCCCATGATCTCCATGGTGCCTTGCACGGTCAGGGTACCGTTGCTGGTCAGAACCACATCATCGGGAACGGTAAGGGTGGCGCCCGCAGGAATTGCGAGGGTCTCGCCGGCGGTAAGCTCCACGTTTCCGGGAACGGCCGCGCTGCCGATCACGCTGCCCGCACTGCCGTAGAATACCACTGAATCGGCAATGTTCACATTTTCGTCTTTTCGGCTCATATGAATCCAAGAGCCGTCAACGGAAAATGTGCCGATATTATCTGCATTGACATTGACAAAATCGTTTTTGCCTTCCGGTGACGATACATAGACAATACTGTCGTCAATATCAATGATGTCGACCGCTTCCTTTTGACTGTTTTCTGCAGAAATGCCGCCAATGGCAACGACATTTGCGCCATCTTGAATCAAAACCTTTTGTCTCGCCTCGATCCCCTCGCCCAGCTCCGACTCCGCGTAAAGCTGTGCCGGACCGGTAACAGTGAGTACACACTCCAAATCCACCGCGCTGTCGCTTTCGGAAATTGACGTTACTTTTGCATTGTCTTTTATCGTGATATTGCGGTTTGAGAACAGCCCGGCTCGGAACGTCGAGCTTGCCTCAACAACAGCATTTCCCCTCACATAAATATTCCCCGCTTGGGAATGAATACCGTTCCCGTTGGCGTTGACCGTCACCTGTGCGGAACCTTCAATGGTCAAATCTTCATATGCTTCCATGCCGACCGCACTTGTGGCAGTGGCGGTGAGTGTTCCTTGTCCGGTCAGCGTCAGGCTGCCGCCGTTATTGGAGGAAGTTTGTGCCTGAATGCATGGATAGCCGCCCAACATGGTGATTTCATTTTTCCCAAGCAGTTGAATCGTCAGCTTTTCCATCTGGGACGATATGGCCGGTCCGCTATCATAGCGGATGCTTGCCCCGCTCAGTGTCAGGGTGTTGGTATCCGCAGCATAACTCACCGTGTTGTCACCCAACACATTACCGGCGTTATCGCTGGTAACACGAATGCCGCTCACCCACAGATCGTATTTCTTGGACATCTTATTCAGCGTGTCGCTGATGGTGCTGGCAATCAGGTCATGTCCATCCTGATTGGGGTGGAAATCCAGACTGATGGAGAATTTTTGTATGTCCACAGACGGGTTGCATGGATTCTTATCCTGCGCCACCGCCGTCTCAAAGGCTGTGTATACATCCACCACGGTGAAGCCCTCAGTCTGGGCGGCTTGGGTTATGGCGGTGTTCAGCACTTGCACTCCGTCGTCAAAGGCGTCGGAAATCGTCTGCGCCTGGGTAAACGATGTTCCGTATTCTTTCGCCAAATAGCTGTAGGGGTTGTACTGGGTGGCTACCAAGAGCGTCACATCCGGATTGCTATTTTTGATGGCAGATACGATTTGGCTCAAATTGATTTTAAAGGTGTTCAGCGCGCCTTCCGCCTGCGGTGATTGGGCAAAATCAGGCAGATAATTCACCAAAGCCCCCAGCGTTAATATATTGGCAGTTCCGCTTGTCAGCATCTCTTTGATAGCGTCGGCATCTTTTGGGTCGTTTGCATGACTGGGATCCGCAGTCCATTTCTCTGCCAAAAACGCATACAGCGCATCCATCAAATCGTTGCCGCCTATGGTAATGGTGATGAGGTCGGCGTTGGTGACGTCAATGCTGCCGTCTTGCAGCTTTGTTCGCAGTCCGTCCGAGTTCTCGCCATCTTCTGCCAGATTGGTCAGGTCATAGCCCTGCGCTATCGCCACCTGATTGGCGAAGGGGTCGCCAACCGTATCGACAACGCCGCCTTCCCCCGGCGCATAGCCGCGGGTAATGCTGTCGCCCAAGGCCAAATAGATTGGGTCCGCCGCCAGAGCTATTACCGGCAGCATGCTCAGGCACAAGGCCAAAGCGCAGAATAGGCTGAATATTCTTTTTTTCATCATATAGTGCATCCCTCCGTTTGCTGATTTCCCGGTGGAAGAACGATTCCGCCATAGAATATCTATGTTGAAACAGGCTGTGACCTGTTCCTACCGCTTTTGATTTTCATCGCCGCATTGATATGATTTCACTATAGCATAAAATAACATCCTTGCCATCACCCGTTTTACCCCCCAAAATGTAGGATGCCCGCGGGAAATCCCGCGGGCATTTTGTCATCGCAGCATAAACTTTTTCAGTTCTTTGCGCTGTCTGATATTGAGTTTTTGCAGGGCGGAAGAAATATACTGCTTCACCGTGTTAGGAGAAATGCCCAAGTGGGCGGCGATCTCCGCATTGGTCCAGCCTCGGGCCGCCAGCATGGCCGTGGCAAATTCTGTGGTGGTCAAATTATCGGCCACATCATGGCCGGTGACCGGATTATGCACCTTACGCCATCCGGCAGAAAAGCGATAGGTAATGTCGATGATCCGCTTAAAATCCTCCGGCCAACCAGGCTTGATGACCGCCTCCAGCATGCCGCCCAGCAGCCCGTGGTGCTCACCGAATCCCTCAATCAGGTCGTCGGGCCGTGCCAGTTCCCATGCACGCAGCAGATGCGCCTGCGCCCGATCCGACTGTTTCAGACTCATGTAACCCATTACAGCCGCCAAATGCATATAGATGGCGGGAATAGGGTATTGCTCTGCCCCCATAGCAAAGGCGGTTTCCACGATGCCAACGCTCTTGCCGTAATCTCCCTGAAGATAGGTACGGTGTGCCTGCACATAGAGAGCGAAAATGCGAAGACCCGGCGGCAGATAACGGATGAATTCCTGCAGGTTGTCCACATCCTGCGGCAAAGGCAGATGAAGCAGCACGCGCGCAGCCACAGCGGTAAATATGGTCATGGTTTTCAGTTGGGGCGGTGCATCCTTTTGCAGATTGGACACGGCACTGCGAATTTCGGCCAGAGCATATCGAGCCCTTTGAATCCGGCCCAAGGTCAGGTTCGCATAAGCGTACAACATGCATCCGGACAGGCAAAGCGCCGTTTCCGGATGGGAGATGTAACGCTCCGACAACCGGGCGGATTCTTCGGCTTTTCCGCTAAAATAGTAGTACTCCGCTAACGCAATGTTCCGCCGGTGCACATTTTGGATTCCCTCAATATATTCCATGCAGTGTCCCGGCGTAAAGGCTGCGTTAATCAGAGGCAGAAAGGATTGCATAGAGGCAGAAAATGCCGGCGAAAACGGGGAGGGCACATTATTGCTTTCGGATCGCGCTTTTGTTTTTCGCAGATCCACGGGCTTTGGCGTTCCTGCGGGAATGGCCCAGGCACCGCTGAATTTCTGCGCGCCCTCAATGCGTCCGCTCATGCAGTATCGCTGAATCAGACGCACGGATATATTCCATTTTTCCGCAGCCTCCTGCACGGTAATATACTCCATATTCACCCCTCCGCCCGTATTTTGCTTTATATTTCATTATATACGTTTGAACGTACACTTGCAAGGCGGGCAAAGGGAAGGGGAATCGGCGGCAGCGCATGTTCGACTCTCTTATGCTCGGAATCAAGGGATTTGTCATATAATACCGCTATATCATGTCCTTTCTTTTCGTCTCATAGAAACAGTTCACAGTCTTTCCGTTCAGAACACACTTTCTTCAGTACCAGACCGACAGCGGAAAGCATGACGGGATTTACCTTACGTGCGGAATGCGGGCATACCGAAATGCAGCGCATGCAGGAGATACATGCTTTTTCGTTGACTTTTTTCGGATTTTCCTTGTCGATCGCCTGCACAGGACATTCTGCTGCGCATACGCCGCATTTGGTGCACTCTTTCGTGGGTTTGGGCACCATGCCCGCGCCTCCGGCCTTTTTATAGGGTCGGTTGCCGGGAATGGAAGGCTCTGTGGAGTCTCCTACAGAGAGCTTTGCCTGAATCTGCTGGGCAAAATCAGAAAGCTGCTTTGCATCCTGCGCATCGGGTCTTCCCGCAGCAAACTGCCGGGCGATAGAGTGTTCCGCCACGGCAGCAATGGCGGCAATCACCCGGAAACCAGCCTGTTTTGCAGCATCTTCTAGCTCGACCAGCGTATCTTCGTAGGCCCGGTTACCGTAGACACAGATCAGAACAGCCCGAGCGCCATGACCGTTCAGCATAGCCAGCCGCTCTACAGCCACAGCGGGGACACGTCCGCCGTAAGACGGCACGGAAATAACCGCCACATCCTCTTGTTTCAGTTGGACACTGCGAAAATCCGCCTTGCTGTCGATTAGAGCAACAGATGTGACCTCACCTTCCAGCGCCCCTGTTACAAACGCGGACACCTTTTTCGTTCCGCCTGTCGGACTGAACACAATGTCATAGAGTTTCATAGGGAAGACCTCCTTTTAGTTTGTTTCATCCGCATGCCAGGAAATGATGTAATGTGTGTTCTCAGGTATTGCTACATCCTCCTGAGGCATGGTTTCAAATGTCCCGGTCAGGCCCTGCTCCAAAGCCGTCTGGTGAAAATGGGCCAGCGCAATGCCAAGATCCACCCGCTTGATTGCTTCTTCCCCTTTGGAAATCCCCGGTTTATAGTTGGCATAGAAATGATAGGTGTTCCCGTCTTTTCGCACACGCCACGGCTGTGCGTTTTTGGCGGAAGGAGCCAGCCGTACCATTTCCAGCGGCTGGGCATAGGCACCAGCCATGGACTTAGTCAGCGGGGTACGAAAGTCCTCCTGATAGAACAAGGATGCCCACTCTTTTCGTGAGGAAGATTTCATGGTGGAGCGCATCAGGGTTTCTGTCAGGCTGCGTTTGGCTGCGGGATACCCAACCGGCGAAATCGCTGGGAACAGTTCGTCTTTGGGGATATGCATGGCAGAAGCAAAGCTGTCCCGGTTAAACGTTGCAGCCAGCCACACCGTTCCCAGTCCCATATTGGTAGCATACAGGATGAGATTTTCAAACTCGTATCCGGCGGCGACCGGAGCCATTTCGGTATTCGGGATGGAGACACCAAGAAAGGTACTTGCCCCCTTGATTACGCCATAGGTGCCCAGCTTTTCTCCATCTGCACTCAGCTTTTTATCTGTGATGTACTTTTTGACCGGAACACCGAAGGGATTATCCAGCTGGTTTATGTAATCCAGAAGCGCAGCCCGGTCCTGTGGTGACAAGGTCCGGTCCTCATAGGTGCGTACGCTGTGCCGCTTTTGAATCGTTTCTGCAACAGGAATTGACAACTTCATTTGTTTGATTCCTCCCTCACATTTTGATAATTACTTTGCCATTGAGCGGCCCCTTGGCCACCAGCTGTAATGCCTCGTTGGCCTGAGCGAGAGAAAAGACATGGGAATCAATGGCAGGCTTGATTTGTTGCTGTTCCACAATCTCTGTGATCTTTTGCAGTTGTGCCCCATTAGAGCGGACGAACAGAAACCGATATTCCTTGCCTTGTTTTCCGGCGGCTTTGTCGTATTTCCTGCCGGCCAGAGTGAACAACAGCTTTTTCAGCCCGGAAAAATGGTTCTGCACCGCAAAGGTCTTGTTTGGGCCGGTGCGCAGGCTTACAAGCCGCCCGCCTTTTTTCAGAACTGACAATTCATGTTCGAATTCGGCAGATCCTAACGTATCAATAACGTAGTCGATGTCAGACAACTGCTCCCAATAGTTTTCCTGCTGATAATCCATATACCGATCCACACCCATGGCAAGAAATTGCTCTTTTGCCCGCGCGTTACCGGTCACGATAACCCGCAGGCCCAGCGCCTTTGCAATAGGGACCGCCATCTGGCCAAAGCTGCCCGATCCGCCGGGGATCAGCAGGGTTTGTCCGGGCTTTGCCTCTAATTCCTCTGTAATAGCTTGATAAGCAGTCAATCCAGTCAGTGGGATGGCTGCGGCAGTGGCAAAGTCGTATCCCTCCGGCATTTTGGCAATTGCGTCCTGATCTACCGCCACATATTCCGCAAAGGCGCCGATTTTATGCAAAGGAAGGCGGGTATACACCCGATCGCCTTGCTGAAAGCCTGTGACCTTGCTTCCTACCTCTTCTATAATGCCCGAACACTCGTTTCCAAGTGTCAGGGGCATAGGGTAATCCTGAATCAGTTTTACGCTTCCCGTCAGAATGAGCAGCTCCAGAGGATTGACCGCTGCCGCTTTCACCCGAATCAACACTTCGAAATCGGAAATTTCCGGTTGCGCAATGTCGGAAAGCACTGTATCGATATTTTTGGAATAGCTGTTTATTTGGACCGCTTTCATACAAGACCTCTTTCTGCGTGAATTTGTTTTTATGGGATTTTTCTTGCTTTTTTTCTTAATACCCGATAAAATAATAGATGTAACTAATAACTTTACATCTTCCATAGTGTATCACTCAAAAGATGTAATGTCAATAGTTACATCACATTGTAAACAAAGCAAATTTGTTTTGAAAGGATACCGAATAGTATTATGCAGATTAGTATGAAATGCTCCATTGCGGTTCATTGTCTGATATTTATTCATGAGGCAAAAGGGATTGCCAAGGTAACCAGCAATCTTCTGTCAGAGAGCACCGGCTGCAATCCCGTTGTAATTCGCAATATCCTCAGCGCTTTGAAAAAGGCGGGGCTTATCACGGTTGCCAGAGGGACCGGCGGCGCGGAACTGTGCGTCGCTCCTTCCCAAATCACACTTTATCAAATCTATACGGCATTGGAACCGGATGGGATCACTTCTCTGATTGGGATTCATCCCTGTGAGGGCCGCTCCTGCCCGGTAGCGCAAAATATTCGCAAAGTGTTGCAAAAGCCCTATCACAAAATTGAGGACTCGATCAAAGAGGCTATGGAAAGCGTCACTTTACAATCTATGATCGATGAATTTGAGGACATCGTACAGACTCCGGACTAAAAGCCATTTTTTAATAAAAACCTCGTCTGCTACAGTGTGCAAAGAAGAAGACTGCGTTTTTCTCGTAATACAATTTCCTTCCTTGCTTACACCTGCACCAAATAGGGACATGTGTTTTCCACATGTCCCTATTTTTCTGATATGCGGTTCTGATTTTTAGCGGCTTGTCTTTGGCCGCGGAGAATCTTTTTTCTCCCTTTTATGGGCTCTACCTTACGGTATTGCATATTTTGTATGATACTATCATTTGTGTAAAGATGCAGACCCTCCATTGTGATCACAGATATAACGCTCAAAAAGATAAAAGCGTATCAAGATAATTTCTGGTTCGGTCGTGTCAAGAATTTTTCGCACTTTAGTTCGCAGACTCTGTTATGAATGAAGTCAGCCAGCAATGGAGGCATCCTCAACGGTCGCCTCCAGATGCTTCATGTTCAT
>NZ_JBQKJR010000085.1:0-8768 GCF_052117165.1 Agathobaculum sp. LCP25S3_E8 | reverse complement strand
CGCAGTTTTCCTGCGTTCCGCTACGCTCCACTTCGGAAAACTGCGCTGTATTACCATGCTTTTCAGATTTTGGGTGTTTCCAGACTGCACATTTCTTGACATTTCCACTATCACTTTGGAATTCTGACCTCCAATGTCCACATGGCTTGGATGCGTGCGGTATGCGGCCGCCTAAAGAGCGACTATCGCTACTCTAAGGATGTAGTTTACAACAACTTCCCATGGCCTACGCCCACCGATGCGCAGAAAACCAAAATCGAGGAGACCGCCCAAGCCATTCTGGACGCACGCGCCCTGTATCCCGACTCTAGTCTGGCCGATCTTTACGACGAGACCACCATGCCCCCGGAGCTACGCAAAGCCCATCAGCAAAATGACAAGGCCGTTATGCGTGCCTACGTTTTTGACATCAAAACCACCACCGAGACATCCTGCGTGGCGGAACTGATGCGGATGTATCAAAAATTGACAGAAGAAACAAAGAAATAGGGGACGGCAGAGTGGTTTCATGTGCCCGATTTTATATGTGAGGAACTGGTAAGGGAATGATCCGCTGGACTAAGATGGGAATATTTTTCAAATCAGGATTACATCAGGAATGTTGATGTGTGTAAATTATGCGAGGTGTCGGTAGCTACAACAATCGAGTTTTTGCTGGGGAAGTTGCAAAACAATTGAGGGGGCGGAGGAATTTCGCGTGCAAGAATACTTGAAATCTTATGTGCAGGCTGCGATACAAGGCTCTGAAAGCTATTATCGATACCTGACGGAGCATCAGCGCGGGTTGATCGAGTACCGGGTTTTGAAAATAAGACAGGAAGGATCGCACTTTGTGCTAACTTTGCGGTCTTTGCTTTCATATGCGGATACGGTGCAGTTGCGGATCGAGAATAAGATATATACACAAGAGCAAATCAAGCCAACGGAATATTGTGAGCAAACCAATGAGTTGACCGTGCGTCCATTGGATGAGTTACGGCAAGTGTTGGCAGATACTCCGATACAAAAGATAACCGTAATCTCGGATTTACGCTTTTTGGTGAAACGGGTGGAAGACTGGTACCGCAGTTATGGGCTGCAAATTGCGCTGCCTACACAATTGGGTTCGGTTTCGCTGCCAAAAGATGTGGCTTTGTCATCGCAGGCTTCAGAGGAACAGAAAAATGCTGTTGCAGCAGCGTTATCGCAGCCGTTTTCCTACATTTGGGGTGCGCCGGGCACGGGGAAAACACAGTTTGTTTTAGCACGGTGTATTCTGGCGTATGTTCAGACTCAAAAGCGAATTTGGATCACGGCACCGACCAATAATGCAGTTGAGCAGATGCTGTACGGCGTGTTGCCGATTTTACAGGAGGCCGGAATTTCACTGCAAAAGGTGCTTCGCTTAGGAGTGCCTTCGCGGGCGTTTAAAAGTCAATACAGTGAAGTGTGCGAACAAACGGATAAAGCGAAATTGCACGGAGACATACAGGCACAGTTATTGCAGATAGAAGCGGCAATTGCTGCAAATCAAGAACAATTGGACAAATTAGCAGCATATCGCAATTTTTTATCCTTTGAAAAGGCACAAGATTTTCTAGAGAGTGCATTGCCGGATTGGCAGAAACGAATGCAGCAGAAAATATCGGAACTCGATAGATTAGAGCGGGAATGTATCGAATGGCAGGGAAGAGGATATTTGGTGCTTGCAGAACTGGAGACCTGCCAGACAAAAGAGAAAAAGTACACAGAAAATGTGTCTGATTTCACAAGACAGGTACGACTATACAGCAGCGGTTGGAGAAAATGGCTATTCGCTGGGCGTAGGGATAAATTGATGCAGTCGCTTCAAACAGAAATGCACGAGTTGGATGAAGTGCGTGCGCAGAGCCATCAGTTGATTGCAGAACGCGAGGAGTATATCCAGAAAGAAGCGGATGCCCGGCAGCAACAGAAGCAAGTTCTGAAGGAGATTGCGCATAGCAAAACAGAACTGCAGATGTGGGCATCATATTGGAAGCCGTTGCTGCAGTCCGCTAAAAAAATACGTGAAACGTGTTTTGCAACAGATTTTGCGTTCTTATGTATTCAACTTGAACGGGCACGCAAAATTTTAGAGGAGAAACGACCACAATACGAAGATTGCAGGGAGTGGTCTGAAACCGCGCTGTTGGAGAGCAAAAAAGACTTAGAGCAGCAAAAAGCCAATTGCTTAAAACAAAAAGAAAATTTGGAAGAGCAGGGTAGCGGCACACGCTGGTACGAATGCTTGGTGCTGGCGGGAACTGTGGATACTTTCCTGTATCGGATGCCACCGAATGAAGAATTGGCTCCTGCCCATATCTTTTTGGACGAGGCAGGGTACTGCTCGTTGATCAAAGGTGCTGCACTGCTTGCTTACGCTTGTCCAGTAACATTTTTGGGAGACCATATGCAGCTACCGCCGGTTTGTGAAATGCCTGATGAGGATATGCAGGAAGGCCGGGAGCCGAATGTTTGCTTATGGGCACAATCCGCGTTGTTTGCAGAGGACATTTTCACACAATCAATTTTGCAGATTACGAATACATATTTAATGCACCTGCCTGCGCGGTTTGAAAAACTGAAGCGTTTTGATTTGACACATACCTACCGCTTTGGGGAAGCGTTGGCAAAGGTTCTGGCAAGAACGGTATATTCTAGTTCGTTTTATGGTAACTCTGCGCATAAGACGGATATTTTCGTTTTGCACGCCGCAGCTTCGCGGGAAAAAGTGAAAAAGCGCACCAGTCCGGCAGAATGCCGCGCAATCGCTTCTTACATCCAATCACATCCTGATGAGCAGGTCGGGGTGATTACGCCATACAAAAATCAGCGGGATGCGATACGGAACCTGTTACCGCGTTCGTCAGGTTGGGAGGATAAGGTTTTAACGGTACATGGCTCGCAGGGAAAGGAATGGGATACGGTGTTATTCAGCGTTGTAGATACTCTGGATAAATGGTTTACTGATTCTGACCGATTGGAGAGCAATGGAAAACGTGTCATCAATACCGCTGTCAGCCGCGCAAAACGACGTTTGATTCTGGTGTGTGATGCAGAGTATTGGGGGATGCAGCATACTCAACTGATTGGGCAGTTGTTGAGAGTTTCACAGTGGTATGGTGACAGTCGTTCGTATGTGCTTCCTGAGTTTATTTCTATATGCAATCAATGATTTGTTCTTCATGTTTTATAGCTGTTTTTTTCATACAAAATAGTGAGGATTGGATTTGCAAAACTGTTTATATGCAGTATAAGAAGAGACGCAAGTGCTATGGCTGCAAATGCTTTAATAGCATTGACTTTTTGACCTTAAACAGCTATTATATACGATATAATAGGATTAGTATATACAAAAATGGGAGGCTGGCTAAATGAGTAATTGCTCCCCTCTTAGATATCCAGGAGGGAAATCGGCATTGTATCCTGTTGTTTCAAGCGTGATCAAATCGAATAAAATGAAACATTGTATATATGTTGAACCATTTGCCGGTGGAGCAAGCATTGCGTGGAGTTTGTTGTTTGATGGCGTGGTAGATTATGTAATTATCAATGATGCAGATAAGGCGGTCTATTCATTTTGGCGAGCTGTTATGGAATCAACACAATGGTTCGTTGATAAAATCAAGCAAACGCCGATAACAGTTGATGAATGGCGAAAACAAAGGGAACTTCTCCGAAATGTGAAAAAATATAGCAAAGAGCTGGGCTTTGCTATGTTCTATTTAAATAGAACTAACAGGTCCGGAATCTTGGATGCTGGTCCCATAGGTGGTTATGATCAGAGTGGAGAATACAAGATTGATTGTCGTTTCAACAGAGATGCATTAGCAAAAAAAATTGAACGAATTGCTGCATATCGGAACAGGATAAAAGTATACAATCAAGATATTTCTGTTTTCCTAAAACATTATTTGCCTAAAGAAAATGAAAATCACGATATTTTCGTATATTTTGATCCACCTTATTATGAAAAAGGGCAGCGTTTGTATATGAATCATTTTTCCAGTAAAGACCACGAGAGATTGAGAGATGCTGTGGCTACGCTTAATTGCAAATGGCTTATGACTTATGATGACAAAATCGAGATAGATGAGCTGTATAAAAATTATCAGAAGTTTCGTTTTTCAATTAATTATAGCTTGTCTAATAAAAGAAAAGGTGGAGAAATGATGATTTTTAAAGATACATCATGTGTCCCATCTTACGAAGTTATTAACAAATTATCTAGGGCTATATCTTTCAGTGATATATGTTTGGAGGGAAATAAAATGGATAGCTGCAGATTTTGTGGCATCATTAGTGGCGACGAGAATGCAAACAAAACCGAAAATACAAAAATTGCAGAAAGTGAAAAGTATTTTGCTATTTCTTCGGTTGGTGCATTAGTAGAGGGATGGACGCTCATTGTTCCAAAACGGCACTGTTGCTCGATGAAAACATTGTATTCAGATAAAGAATTTCATACATTCGCAAATCATATTTTAAGTGCATTGACGGCATGTTATGGATCTGTTGTAGCTTTTGAGCACGGACCTAATCATGAAGGTTCTGATACATCTTGTGGAACGAATCACGCCCACATTCATCTTGTGCCTTATCGCTCGCTAACGACGAAACTCGATAGTATGGATGTAGAATGGCAACCATGCTCTACATCCCAAATTAGTGATATTGTTGGGGAAAACGAATACTTGTATTACTGTGAGCCAGGTGAGAAATGGGATAATCCGGATGGTCAAGTTCATGTTTTGAAAAAACCGATATCGCAGTTCTTTAGAAAAGTTATAGCTGAAGATCTCGGAATACCTGACAAATTTAATTATAAAACGAATCCCGATATAACACTGACGCTGAAAACCATTGCAAAGGTAAGAAAGTATTATTCTGAGCAGTGTGAGGTTTGACAATGGCAGAGATCGTTACTAATGAAGAAGCGAAAACAACTCAAGGCAATGCTGTCCAAGATACCAATGAAACAAATGTAAATACTGATGGGCGAGAACCCTATGACTGGGAATCAAAATATCCTCCAGAAGCACGGCATGAAATGCTGTGTGAAGCTGTTTATATTGGCGTAATTCTTGTTGTGTCGCTTGGCGGATTGTTTTTCAATTGGTGTGGAGTAATCAGTTCTATGGTAGGAGTGGATTCCACACGGGTGGTTGTTTTTGAGGGGAGTGTACTATACTTCTTTTCTGGTTTGCTAGGAGGTACTATCTTTGGAATAAAGTACTTCTATAGAGTTATAGCACGAGGATATTGGACACAGGATAGGAAGTACTGGAGAATTTTTTCTCCATGGATTTCTGCATGTATAGCTTTGGTTGTAGGGTGTATGGTTTGTTCAGGTTATATTAATGCAGCCCAAACACCTTCTACTGCAGTTGGGATTTGTGTTGGTTTCATCGCTGGTTATTTTGCGGATGAAGCAGTTGGCAAAATGTCTGAGGTCGCGGCAGCATTGTTTGGATCCAGTGGCAAGGTGAAGTGAGGTGCTTAGAATGTCCCATTCTCCTGTACTAAAGCCTATAAGCTCGGTGCTCTGGGTTGCACAAGAAGGTATTGAGGTTCTTAATCCAGAGTATGTTACGATAGAACGTGTGGGTGAGAAGGCTTTTGGTTTGTCTGCGTTACCTGCAAAATGGACATTGCCTTTTTTTGTGATTTCGGATCAGTTATTTGATGACTATATTGAAAAGAATGATATTAGGGGCTTGACATCAAAATGGGATGACTTGGTCAATTCTGCAGCAACACATTGTGGAATATCACCAGAAGATCAGATTATTGTAAGATCTAATGCGCGTGTAGAAGGACTGGCAGAACGTGGTAAATTTATCTCTGTTGAAGGGACATTCAGAGAGTGGCCTCAATTAGTTAAACAGTGTTTTGATGACTCATTGGAACAAGAAAAACCGGAAAATATTCATATGCCAGTAATTGTTCAAAAAAGAGTAATAGCATTATCTTGTGGACATATTTCAAATGAACGGCGCGTGGCTGAGGAGATTCGTGACTGGAAAGGGGAAATCGAGGCGAAAATCCCCAGAGTTTTTTCTGTCTCACTGCGCACATGGAGAAAAAAAGTAAATGTTGATGGTTACCTGAATGCGCCACTAATGTGTCCGGGGGATAGAGTAATTAAAGATGTATTATCAGTTCCTTGTACATGGGCCACAGAACAACGGATCCGTGCGCATTTCGAGTGGGTATATGATGGGGATTATATTTACTTAGTTCAGGCTGATGAAGAGACTCCAACTGATGGGATTAATCCTATGAAAAATGCGTGTGAAACATTGGCTGCAGATGAATCTATTGATTCTGGATTTCCTTACTGTGTGCACATGCTGAAAGCAGAAGATGCTGGGCGGTATGGTCAATATGCAAAAATACATAATCCGCTGTTATATCATCGCATAGGGCAGAGCACAGCTCCATTATATATTTTGGATGATGAGGAAACTCTTAAAGCTTTAGCATCTGGTACGATAACGGATTTGCTGGAAAAAGATTTGCGTGTGCTCACTTCACGTTCACTGATCATTCGAACCGACATTGCTACTGAAAAGAAAGAAGAGCGCCAGCTGCTGCCGAGAACTGATGGTATTAGAGATGTAGATGCTGCAAAAAAATGGTTATGCGAAAGTTATGCAGAATTACTGAAAGAGCCTGATCGAAAGGTTATTTTTATAATGCATAACTATATTCCTGCTTTCTCATCTGCCTTTGCTTATGCCAGTCCGAGTGAAAAACTTGTTCGAATTGAAGCGTTGTGGGGCTTGCCTGAAGGCTTGTATTATTATAGTCACGATAAACATCTGGTTGATACACGACATACTGATGTTGGGAAATTGGTTCAGAAAGAATTTATAGTGCATTCTGTTCGCAACTATAAAAAGTATTTCGTTTTTCCGATGGAAGACGAAAAATGGGAAGTACAGAGCTTGGCAAGTCCATATGATTGGAAAGCTGCGATTCCAGATGAAGACTGGATAAAAGAAATCGCATATGTTACACGACGGGTTTCTGAAGAGGAAGGAAATAGTGTCAGCGTGATGTGGTTTGTAGGAGTGGATAAGGGAATCTATGGATGTAATGTATTTCCATGGCATCATGAGTTTTTTGAGTACAACGAAGAGCAAACCACTCCTCGCAATAAGCTCTCGTTTGAGAGGACTCTGGCAATCCACACATTGAAAGATCTTGAACAATTGGAGAAGCTGATATCGAAGTCGAATGCACATATTCGAAATATTCAGATTCAGCCAACGGACGCTAAAATTTTGAGAGATCGTTCTATCATTGACAGGATCGGAAAAATCGCAAAAGGTTTGGGCGCAAATATTTTGTTGGAGGGTGGAATCCTCTCTCATGCATATTATCAGTTGGTCCGGACAGGAGCAAAGGTTGAGGTCAGATATACTTTTGAGAAAGAGCAAAGCTTGGAATTTAATAAACTTGTAAGAGATAAGATTCCCGAAAAGATACAACGCAATGGAGAGAAAGCTGTAACCGCTCAATTGGAAAAAAACATTTTGAGTCGATTGCTGAAACGGAAATTAGTAGAGGAAGCGTTGGAAGTTCTTGATTCAGAAGGTGACGAGGATCTGGTTGTAGAATTGGCTGATATTCTGGAAGTTCTTGATGGAATCCTTGGGCAGCATCAGATAGATATGGAAACGGTTTTAGCGCAAAAGCAAAAAAAACGTGAAAAGGCGGGGGGATTCGAAAAAGGCGTTTTTTTAAAAACGACAACAAGTCGAGCAACATCTAGTAAAGGAAAAATTGTTGTTGATAATAATCCCGTTGATACAAAACAGAAAATCTCAAAATCGACAGATTTGCGAAAGTACTCAACTGCTAATGAATCATTAACGCGGATTAAAGTTCCACTGACCTTGGACAAATGGGAAATTCGACCAAGTGTTAAGGCTGACAATATTGATATAGTCCTTAAAGGGGAACGTAAGAGCGGTATATGGCAAATAGAAATTTCCGTGTTCGAAGAAGCAAAACAAATGTCTTTTTTTGACAAGTAAAGAATAGACTATATTGATACTTGTGAGGAAAAGTTTTTGAATGTATTTTTCTATGTTGATATACATTTGGTGTATTATTTATCGGATGCCTAGTGGTGCAGTAAGAAGTGGTGTAAAAAGTCGAAGGTTTGTGCGTCATCTCCCACCATGATGGCTGATGTCAATTACTACAGAGACAGTAAACTATTGTCGGGAAAATGTGGATTTTTTCTAGGATACAAGGAGAAGATGATTGTTAGATGGCTTATTTAAAGAGGAGATATGCAAATTGTAATACGCGAGTCTCCTGATTTAACCTATTGAGAATAAAAGGAGTGTAAGATATCTTTTGTGCACTTTGCCAACCGCCCTTCAGGTAGATTTTTAGGTAGATTTCACCCGTCAAAACCCGTCACAGGCAGGGGTCAAGTGGGAAAGAAAAGTTGCAAAAACAGACCGAAAAACAGGTAATAATGCACAATAAAACGGGGTAAAATGCTCAAAAAGCGGGTTCAACTCCCCTCGGCTCCACCATAAAATCAAAACGGTATAGATGCCACTGGCGAAAAGCCAGTGGCATCAACCGTTTCCGGGCTTTTTCAGCTCAAAAATTTACGGATGATTCCATAGATGGGTGCCGTCAAGATTTATGCGCAAAATTATTTGCAGGCTCCGGCTGAATGAAGTCAGCCGGCAATAGAGGCGTCGTACAGAGCCGCCTCCAAGTGCTTCATGTTCATGTAT
>NZ_JBQKJR010000084.1:0-8982 GCF_052117165.1 Agathobaculum sp. LCP25S3_E8 | reverse complement strand
TGCCGCAGTTTTCCTGCGTTCCGCTACGCTCCACTTCGGAAAACTGCGCTGTATTACCATGCTTTTCAGATTTTGGGTGTTTCCAGACTGCACATTTCTTGACATTTCCATACCTATCTTGCAGATAGAGGGAAACGGCGTGCTTAATGGGTCGTTTTGCGGCAAATAAGGATGGGGGGGACAATTTTATGGATTGGTGTAGTTACTTCGACCGGTTTGCGTTTTTTGCGTTCCGTCATCTGCTGTACAAGTAGCTCCATTGCTTCGGTCGCAAGGAGCTTGGTTTGTTGGGCGACAGTGCTGATGGAGATGACTGCTTCGGCGGAAATGGGCGAACCGTCAAAGCCTACAATTTGATAGGTGTCCGGCAGGGAGCCAAACCGTTGTATCAAAAGATTCAGCAGAATATTTGCATGGGTGTCGTTGGGCATGAATATACCTTTGCGTTCATGGGGGTATTTTTCTTCCAACTGGTCGATAACCTGGGAGATTTGTGTCCGGTTTTCTTCAAAAGTGTTGCCCAAATCGGTCAATATCAATTCATGGCGCAGGTTGTGCTCCTGACAAATGTCGCAAAATCCTTGAATACGCCCATATGCCGGGACATCCTCCGGAAGATTGCCATTGACATGGATTAACACATCGCAGTTGCTTTTGCGAAGCAGGCTGGTGGCTTGGATACCGCCCATATAATTATCCGTATTGACACTGCACACATGCGCATCTTCACGTTCGATGGTGACGATGGGCACACCGAAATCAGCCAGTTCTGCGGAAGGGATGGTGGGGCTTAAAATAATCATTCCCTCGATATTGTAGGCTAACAGTTCGCGGATATACTGTTCTTCAATATCCTTTCTGTCATGGCCGGCAAATACAAGGAATTTATATCCAAATTGTTCGTACGTGTTCAGAATGCAGTTTAACATTTCCGAGTAGTAATGCATATAGAGGTTGGGGATAATCAGTCCTACAAATTCGGTCTGTCCGTTTGCTAGAATCCGGGCAACTTTGTTTTCGCGGTAGTCCAATGCGATGAGCGCATCGGCAATTTTCTGTTGGTTTTCCAGTGTCAAGGAATCGGGGTTATTGAAATACCGCGAGATGGTTGTTTTGGAAAAATTCGTATATGCTGCAATGTCAGAAAATGTGACTTTTTTGCGTTTCATGGTGATTCCCCCAGCATCAGTGGTTTCAATGGTAGTATATCAGAATATAAAACGGCTTTCAACCACGAGGGATTTAGACGGAAATTGGCCATATCCAATATAGACAAATCCCATATGAAAAAAATGTAGGAGTTTACAAAAATCGGCTGGGCGCTGTATTTATCATTGACGTACTTTGCAGAAAAGTGATATTATCCAATTAAAGTAATCGGTAACTTTACCGGTTATGCATTCGGTATTTTTGCACAGAAGGGAGCGGTGGACATGAAAAAGAGATTGCTGGGTATTACAGCTCTGCTTGCAGTGAGCTGTTGCCTGGCTGGATGCCAGAAGCAAGACCCGTTACCAGGTGAACTGGAAGGGTTTGACTCAGGGGAACAGTATTTGTCTATCTGGGTACATTCCATCGAGGACACCGAAGAAGGTCAGGTATACCGGGATGCGGTAGACCGTTTTAATCAGGCGTTTGATGGAAAGTATTTCGCTGATATTGAATTTGTGCCACGCAACGACAGTGGCGGCGGTTATTCGGATAAAATCAACGCATCAGTGATGTCCGGAATGCTGCCCGATGTTCTGACCGTAGACGGCCCCAATATTGCTGCATATGCAGCCAACGGCATCATCCAGCCGCTGGCCGAGCTAACCGATGAGGAGCGCAGTACATATCTGGAATCCATTCTGGAACAAGGCACCTATGATGGTCAGCTGTATGCGCTGGGCGTGATGGAATCCAGCGTGGGCCTGTACTATAACAAAGATATTCTGGCGCAGGCTGGCATTGAAGTCCCCACAGCGGATAATCCGTGGACATGGAGTGAGTTCATGGATATTTTGGAAGAACTCAAACCAATGATGGAAGAACTGGGCGGCTATCCGCTGGATATGACATTCCCGGTGGGAGAAACGAGCATCTATTACTATGCGCCGTTTGTGTGGTCAAACGGGGGAGATATGGTGAGCGAGGACGGCATGACCGTGGACGGCATTTTCAATTCGCCGGAAAATGTGGAGACGATGCAGCTGTTCCGGTCGATTGTGCAGAATGGCTATATGTCTCAGGCGCCGATTGATAAATTGTTTGAAAGCGGGCGGGCAGCTTTCAAGTTTGACGGTGCGTGGGAAGTGAATACCGTTTACACCAGCTACCCCGATCTCAATATTGGCGTTGCGCCCTATATCGTCAGCGATGATTGGGACGGTGGGCGTTATACACCGACCGGTTCCTGGGCGTTTGCCGCGTCTACCGATGCGGAAGATATTGAGGCTGCAACCGAGCTGGTCAAGTACATGAGCGGCGTGGAGAGTGGCGTACAGATGTGGGAGCAAACCAAGAGCTTCCCCTCTACCTATCAGGCATTTGAGCAGATTGATGTGTTCCGCACGGATGAGAATTACCGCGCACTGTATGAGCAACTCAGCCAGTATGGACACCCGCGCCCCAAGACCCCTGTTTATCCGCAGGTGAGCACCTCTTTCCAGCAGGCGCTTGAAAGCATCGCCCTGAGCGGCAAGGATGCACAAACCGAACTGGATAAAGCTGTAGAAAGGATTGACGCTAAGCTGGAGCGTTATACAAGAGCATCATGAAACAGAAAAACGCAATCATGGGCATGGCATTTTTCGGACCGGCGCTGATACTGCTGACCCTGTTCCTATTTCTGCCATTGCTGCTGACATTGGGGTTCAGCTTTACCGATTATTTTGCACTGAATCCCGACCTGACCCATTTTGTCGGCTTAGAAAACTACTTTGAGATTTTTAAGGACGAACTGTTTGTAGCAGCTTTCTTCAACACGGTCAAATTTGTCATCATTATCGTGCCGCTGCAATGCGGGGGCGCGCTGCTGCTGGCGCTGGCAATCAATAAAGCAGCCCACTGCAAGAAATACTTCAAAGTTGCTTTCTTTATCCCGGTTGTCATGTCTCTGGCGGTGGTATCCACCCTCTGGATACAGATTTACAGCCCGGAAGGTATTTTAAATACGCTGCTTTCCAATTTCGGCATTGATGCGCAGGCATTTATTTACAGTTCCAATCAGGCGCTGCCATCCATCGCCACTATGAGTGTATGGCAGGGCGTTGGCTACCAGATGATTATTTTCTTGGGCGGACTTCAAAATATCAACCCTGCCCTGTATGAAGCGGCTGAGATGGACCACGCAACCCAATGGCAGAAATTCCGCGATATCACGTTGCCGGAGCTGAAACCTTTGTGTGTATTTGTGTTTATCACGGTGACAATCGGTGCGTTCCGTATGCTGGTGCAGCCGATGGTTATGACCGGCGGCGGTCCCGACCACTCCACCTACACGATTGTATATGACATTTACGAAACCGGTACGGTGAACTGGGAGATGGGCCTGGCCTCTACCATGGCGATTGTATTTACCATCTTCGTGGTTGTGCTGACCATTATCCAAAATGTGCTGACCAAGGATAAGGAGGAACGTCATGTTAACAAAAAAACAACGAGGCCTTAACTGGCTGCTTGTTGCCTTCCTGCTGATTCTGAGTGTATTCTTTCTGTTTCCGGTCATCTGGATGCTTGCCAACTCCTTCAAGCCGGATGCGGCAATCACGGCGGATATGAACTCGGTGGCAGCGTTTATCCCGCCGGTCCCGGGCGGCGGCTTTCTGGACAATTATATCTCCATCCTGACCGATACCAAATTTGTGCGGTATATGGCAAATACGCTTTTCTACGCAGCTATTCTGATTGTACTGGGGATTATTGTGAACGGTCTGGCAGGGTATGCGCTGGCCAAAATCAACTTCCCGTTCCGCGACCAGTGGCTGCTGGTCATTCTGATGCTGTTGATTGTGCCGACCGAAACGGTTATCACCATCCATTTCCTGTTTATCGCAAAGCTGGGGCTGCTGGATACCGTGGTAGGCTATATCCTGCCGATGATTGTAAATCCATTCAATATTTTCTTATTCCGGCAGGTGTTTGTCAGCTTACCGGATGATGTGTACGAGGCGGCACAGCTCGACTACTGCGGCCCGGTCAAGTATTTCTTTACCATGGTGCTGCCCATGTCCAAAACGGTCGTGGCAACCGTCAGCGTCTTTACCTTCCTCGGTGTATGGAATGATTACCTCTGGCCCTCGCTTGTGTTCACATCAAGCGATTTGCTTACCGCGCAGATTGGATTAAACTCCATCACCGCAAATGAAAATACGACAATGGGGCAGACGCTTGCCGTTATTACACTGATCACCATCCCGGTTATTATCATCTATGCATTGTTCTCCAAACAAATTGTTGCCGGTGTTATGTCCACGGGTTCGAAAGAGGGATAACTGATTATGAGTTTCATTGAATTTAAAGGTATTTGCAAACGGTATCCGGGCTCAGATAAAAATACGGTTGATAATTTCAATCTGGAGATTGAGCCGAAAGAGTTTATCGCACTGGTCGGGCCTTCCGGGTGCGGAAAATCAACCACATTGCGTATGATTGCCGGATTTGAAGAGATTACGGGCGGAGACCTGTACATTGATGGCAAGCGGGTCAATGAGGTTGCCCCCAAGGACCGCGGCATCTCCATGGTATTTCAAAACTATGCCCTGTATCCGCACATGACGGTGGAAAAAAATATTGGGTACGGCTTGAAAAATATGAAGATGCCTGCCGATGAGATTCAAAAGAAGGTAGACTGGGCGATTGATATTCTTGGTCTGGAGCCGTACCGCATGCGCAAGCCGAAAAATTTATCGGGTGGTCAGCGGCAGCGCGTTGCGCTGGGACGCGCGATTGTAAAAAACTCCCGTGTTTTTCTGATGGATGAACCGCTTTCCAATCTTGACGCAAAATTGCGCGTCAGTATGCGTACGGAAATCAGCAAACTGCACCGCGAACTCGGCGCGACAACCATTTACGTCACGCATGACCAAATAGAAGCCATGACCATGGCAGACCGGATTGTCATTATGAAAGACGGTATTGTGCAGCAGGTCGGCAAGCCTTTGGAACTATATGAGCATCCGGTGAATCAGTTTGTGGCCGGTTTCATCGGCTCCCCGCAGATGAACTTCTTTGCCGTCACCCTGAAGGGGACGCAGGTCACGTTTGCCGATGGCAATACCATCACGCTTCCGGACAGCATTGCACAGAAACTGGCAGATAAGCAAGGGGAAATGACCTTGGGCATCCGGGGAGAAGATATCAAAATGGACAGCCAAAACCTGGACTTGCAACGAAATCAGATTCAGCGTGCGGTCATCAATAACACAGAGGTTATGGGAAATGAGAACAACCTCTATTTTGAGTTTGGCGGCAGCCAGACGGTAGCGCGGGTATCGAAATACGAAATCAGCCAGCTGGGTGACGAAATCGAATTTGTATTCATGCCATCCAAACTGCATTTCTTTGACAAGCAGACGGGTGAAAGTTATCTCTAACCCAACCCTATCATTTCACAGAGCGGAGGAAACAAATTTTGCATCAAATTCATTTAAAAGCGCCGAATAACTGGATAAATGACCCAAACGGTTTTATCTATTATAAAGGACAGTATCATCTGTTTTATCAGTATTTTCCCTATGCGCCCCAGTGGGGAACCATGCACTGGGGCCATGCGGTAAGCGATGACCTGGTGAACTGGGAGCACTGCGGCATTGCACTGTATCCTACCAAATGGGCTGACCGCAATGGCTGTTTTTCGGGCAGCGCTGTGGAGCTGGATGGTAAAATGTATGTATTTTATACGGGTGTGCGCTATCTGGAGGTGGACCCGGAAAATATCCATAAGCCGTTCAATGAACAG
Source organism: Agathobaculum sp. LCP25S3_E8 (assembly GCF_052117165.1). NCBI lineage: Bacteria > Bacillati > Bacillota > Clostridia > Eubacteriales > Butyricicoccaceae > Agathobaculum > Agathobaculum sp. LCP25S3_E8. The sequence continues at coordinate 3,041 of NZ_JBQKJR010000084.1, read as the reverse complement.
TTTGAGCCAACTCAAATGATGATTACATCGGAAGATGGCTTCCATTTTGACAACTGGAACGGGAAGCGCGCTATTATCCCACCGATTGAAAATATTGCAATCGGTAACCGGATTCACACGCGGGACCCGAAGGTATGGCGGGGAAAAAATGGCTGGTATCTGATTTTGGGAAGCAGTCTGGAATGCAAGCAGGGGCAGGTCTTGCTGTACCGCAGCAGCGACCTGACACATTGGGAATATGCAGGGAAAGCGATGAGTGAGGCGCTGCCCGGATGGGGCTGGGAATGCCCGGATTACTTTGAAGTCGATGGTGCAGGCATGCTGCTGTTTTCCGCAATGGGCATCGAAGAACCGGACGGGAAGCCGCAGAGTCATTCGCTTTGCTGCACCGCTTCGTTTGATGAGGAAAGCTGCCGGATGTCGTTTGCCGACCAGTACCAACTGGTGGACTACGGCAAGGACTTATATGCCCCGCAGACCACAACCGACGCACAAGGCCGCCGTGTGATGGTGGCATGGCTGCGCATGCCGCATCCCACAGAGGAAGGATGGATTGGCATGTTTACCGCGCCGCGTGTGGTGGAATACAAGGATGGACACATTTATTTCCGCCTGCACCCATCCATCCGGCAGGCATTGCAAAAACCGATTGACTGCGCGGGTCAGGCAGATTCCGGCATCTATTGCATACGGACTGCGTTGCATGACGGGGAAGAACTGAACATAGGCGGTTATCGCATTTACCGTGCCGATGGCAGGTTATATGCTGACCGCAGTGCGCTGGGGGAGCATAGCGAAGGGCACCAGATGGTATCCCAGACACCGCCGGTGCAGGATGGGTATGAAATAGAAGTTATTGTGGATAAAAATGTAGTTGAAATATTTGCTAATGACGGCGAATACGTCATTACCCATGTGGTATATGAACTTGAGCCGCAGGTAACGGCAAGTAAAGGCGTCGAATTGCAGATGTACACAACCGATTCAATGGAGGGATAAAAATGCTTATTACGAAGGTACGGCTGGATTCTATCGACAAAGTAAAACAATTTGTGAATCTGGTTTCCTGTCTGGATTGCGATTTGGACTTGGTTTCGGGCAGATATATTGTGGATGCCAAATCGATTATGGGTATTTTCAGCATAGACTTATCACAGCCGATTGAACTGCGCATCCATGACGGCTCAGAGGAACCGCAACAGGTGGTAGAAATGCTGAAAGATTACATCGTTGCAGACTAATGACAGCAGATACAAAAAACGGAGGTGCTTATAACGTGAAACCGGTAGATGTAGTTGCGCTTGGCGAATTGCTGATTGACTTCACCGAGAACGGCAGCAGTACCCAGGGCAATCCGCTGCTGGAAGCGAATCCGGGCGGTGCGCCCTGCAACGTGCTTGCCATGCTCAACCGTTTGGGGAGAAAAACCGCGTTTATCGGCAAGGTCGGATGTGATACGTTTGGCAAACAGCTGCGGCAGGCTGTGGAAGACAGTGGCACAGATACAACCAATCTGGTGGAGGATAAAAACGTACACACCACGTTGGCGTTTGTACATACTTTGCCCGATGGTGACCGGAGTTTCAGTTTTTATCGCAATCCCGGTGCGGATATGATGCTGCGAAAAGACGAGGTTATGCCGGATGTCGTAACCGCGGGGCGGATTTTCCACTTTGGTACGTTGTCCTGTACCCATGCGGGGGTGCGAGAAGCGACGCGGTATGCCGTGCATCTGGCGAAAGAGCACGGTATGCTGCTGTCTTTTGACCCCAATCTGCGCGAGCCGCTGTGGGATGCTCTGGAAGACGCACGTCGTGAAATGATATATGGGCTGGAACACTGCGATATTCTGAAAATTTCCGATAATGAGCTGACCTTTATAACCGGGGAGACCGACCTTCAAAAGGGTGCCGAACAGCTACGGCAGCAGTATGATATTCCTCTGGTACTGGTCACGTTGGGGGCCAATGGCAGTCGGGCCTATTATAAAGATATCGTAGTCGAAGAACCGGCTTTTCTACAGCAGAAAACGATTGAGACTACCGGGGCAGGGGATACGTTTACCGGATGTATGTTGCACTTTGTTTTGCAATATGGCATGGAGCATCTGACCGAGGAGATTCTGCACGATATGCTGCGGTTTGCCAATGCGGGGGCATCGCTGATTACAACCCGAAAAGGGGCGCTGAAAGTGATGCCGACAAAACAGGAAATTGAAATGCTGCTTCTGGACAGCCATTGTCCTGAGGTTGCAGTACCTTGATGGCAGTGGCCGAAATGGGCAGCGTTTTGCAGCATTAAAAACTCATAGTGAATTGTAAAATTGAATGAAACACCTTTCTATACCCTTCTCTTAACCGAGGAGGGTTGTTTTTTGTTCGCTTTTGGATTTAGCATTTGACATTGCCAACGTCGACAAGAAAAACACCTTTGATATGGAACGGTACATGAAACGCAGACCGACCATTGTAAAGCCGGATGAGCCTTTCGCTCTGCATGATTGGATAGACACTAGCCTGATATTCCGTGACAGGGAGAGAAATTTGATGGAGAAGTTTGCAATAACATGGTAGAATTACAAGAATAATAGAGCTCAAATTGCTGTTTTCTGAAAATGTTAAAATGCGTTGCTTGTGGCAACGGGCACTTCTGCCTACAATGAGGGTAACAATAGAAAAGGAGGCTATGCCTAATGCTCAACGAAAATATTAAAGCCATCAGAAAATCAAAAGGACTTTCGCAACAAGAGCTTGCTGTCAAGCTGAATGTCGTGCGACAAACCGTTTCTAAATGGGAGCAAGGAGTTTCCCATAGTTAAAGATACCACACCAAACATAACAACACCACGCTTATACGGGACTTAGCACACCCCAAAAGAACATACAGAAATCCCCCATAAGCAACAAGGTTTGCTTTATGGGGGATTTCTTGAGGCCATCCCAAACTTTGTGTAAACCTCCGATGTGGTGTAGAATAGGAGCACCACATTGGAGGATTTTTATAATGGCTAGAAAGAATCGTACCCCAGAAGAAAACGCACG
>NZ_JBQKJR010000083.1:0-9251 GCF_052117165.1 Agathobaculum sp. LCP25S3_E8 | reverse complement strand
TGCCGCAGTTTTCCTGCGTTCCGCTACGCTCCACTTCGGAAAACTGCGCTGTATTACCATGCTTTTCAGATTTTGGGTGTTTCCAGACTGCACATTTCTTGACATTTCCACGCCTAAAGCGGCTGCTGAACCGCATCCATGCGGAATGGAACACCGATCTGACGCTGTCTGATTTGGCGGCAGAAGAATACCTGTCACCGAGCTACCTGTCCCGTTTTTTTCAGAAAAATCTGCACATCTCCTTTTCCCAGTATCTAATCGAGCTGCGCCTGCGGCATGCAGCGCAGATGCTGGTGCAATCCAACCGGTCGGTTACACACATTGCATACGATTGTGGATTCCACACCCCCAGTGTGTTTATCGAAGCTTTCAAGCAGCAGTATGGACAGACACCGGGACATTTCCGTCAGGAACAGGCGGCGCTCCAAAGCCAGCAGGAAACCGGTCTGCCGGAACAGGATGTACGCGGGGATATTTCCATATTGCTTTCTTACTTGCGGGAAACCCAGCCGGCAGAGCTGCCGAGCCGCATTCAGCAGGTATCGCTGAACGCTGCGCGGCCGGGAGAAAAATGCACTGCACGCCGCATGTTGAATATCGGATATGCACGTGATGTTCTGATGGCGCCAGTGCAGGAACAGATCCGCCGCGCTCAGCACGAGATCGGTTTCGAGTTTGTGCGTTTTCATGGATTGCTGGATGAGGATATGCGCATTTACCGCGAGGACGCGCAGGGAAACCCACAATTTGACTTCAACTATGTCAGCCTGCTGTTTGATTTTGTGCTGTCCCTGAGTCTCAAACCCTTTATCGAATTCAGCTTTATGCCGCGCCAACTGGCACGTGCACAGACACAGATTTTTGACCGACCCTCTATTATATCCGGATGCAAAGATCTGGGCAAGTGGGAGCTGCTCATTCAGGCGATTATGCAATTCCTACTGGGACGCTACGGCAGAGAGGAACTGCTCGGCTGGCGCTTTTCAATCATCAACCAAAACTACGTTCATCTGGGCTGCCTGACCGCAGAGGAGTTCAGCGCGCTATACTGCACCGCATGGAGAACGGTCAAGGCAATGGATGCGCGTTTCCTTTTCGGCGGTCCGGGGTGCTTTGCCGAACAGGTGCAGCAGCCGGACGGGCTTTCCGCTTTTTTGCAACTTGCAGCAGAAGAACATTGCCCACCGGATTTCCTGTTTTTCCAAAGCTATCCGCATTTGCATGTTACCGATCCCCTGTTCATGGAGTTTACCATCAGCCAGCAGTCCGCCCCCACGGTGCTGTCGGATGATCCATCATTTATGCTGCATTCTATAGAGCAATTAATATCGATTGCAAAGCAATATGGGTTGGCGGATCGGGAAATGTTTGTAGCCGAATGCACATCGACGCTGTGGCAGCGTGACCTGTCCAGCGAGACCTGCTATAAATCCGTTTGGATGGCCAAAAATTTTTGTGACACCATGGGAAAGGCGGTATTCGGATACTGGCTGCTGACCGACCTGATGGAAGAGCGCGCAACATTAGAAAGTGTGTTCCATGGCGGATATGGCCTGTTTACATACAACGGTATTCCGAAAGCAGGCTATCAGGCCATGCGCTTTGTCAGTATGCTCGGAGAAGAGCGTATCGAATCCGGCCCAGGATGGATGTTGACGCGCAGTGCCGGCGGATACCAGCTGCTGGTCTATAACTATTGCCATTACGGCAAGCTGTACCGCTACCGTTACCAGCGGTTGGAACGGCCGCAGGATGCATATTCAGTGTTTGAACCGGGCGAGATCATCCGTTATCAGTTTCTGCTCTCCGGCCTTGCGGACGGTGTTTACCGCGTGGAGCGGCGCGTCATTAACCGCCAAAGCGGCTCTTCATTCGACAAATGGCTTGAGATTGGTGCGCCGCGATATCTGCGCCCGGAGGAACTGCGGTATCTGGACGAGACTTCGCAGCCCGCCTATCGGGTAGAAGAACTGCACGCGGAAAACGGGTTGCGCTTGGAAGCATTGGTGCAGCCGCTTGACACCATGCTGATCACACTGCATGGATTGGATATGTGACGGCAATCTGACAGAATCCATAAAAATTATATGAAGTTTTTATATCGGTAAAATGACCTCTTTTTGGCGACTGCTGCACAGCAACGCACAAAAAGAGGTCTTTGTTTCGGAAAGAATACGCAAGCAGAGCGATACCCGCTATGCACAGATGCTGTTACAATGATAACACAAGGAAAAAGTATCTGAGCAGATCCTGTTCCATCTTTTCATTCAAAACACAGAAGAAATGGGGTATCAAAGTATGGCGTCTACTACACAGACCGCTCCCACGAAAAAGGGATTCAAAACCTCGATTGCGGAAAAAGTGGCTTATGGCATGGGTGACGTTGCGTGCAACGTGGTATTTGCGCTCACATCCGGCCTTGTCGTGTATTTTTACACCAATGTAATTGGTATTTCGGCCGGCCTTGTCGGTACAATCCTGCTGCTTTCCCGCATTTTTGACGGAATTTCCGATCTGGCGATTGCGCAGATCATGGATAAAGTCAATTCCAAGCACGGCAAGGCACGTGCATGGATCCTCTGGATGTCCATCCCATATGGCGTAACCGCAGTTGCGTTGTTTGCCGTACCAGCCAATGCAACAACATGGGTACAGGCAATTTACATCTTTATCACCTACAACCTTTGCACAACCGTTGTTTACACAGCACTGAATCTGCCATATGCATCAATGGCGCCTATGATGACCAACGACGAGGATGATCTGGCCAAGCTCAACCTGTTCCGCATGTCCATGTCGCCAATCGGCAACCTGATCGTCACCGCATGCACGCTGCCTTTCATCAACATGCTCGGCGGCGACCAAAGGGCTTGGATTATTGTAACTGTCATCTACTCGATCATCGCTTTCGGTATGCTGATGTGGACCTTCTTCGGCTGCAAGGAGCGCTTTCACAGTGACGCCGCCAAAGAGGCAGAGGGCCTGCCTTTCCTCACCCGCCTGGGTGCAGCGCTGCGCAATAAGTATTTCATCATGCTCATTCTGTCCATGATCGCGGTTTCGCTCTATCAAAACGTCAACGGCACCTGCTCGACCTACTATGCGCAGTACCTTCTCGGCAACGAGGAACTGATGGGCGTGATGCAAACCGTGGAAAAAATCCCGTGGATCATCGGCGTTATCGTGCTTGCTCCGTTTATCGAACGGTTCGGCAAACGCAATCTAGTGCTGGTAGGCGCGGCGCTGTGTGTCATTGCGCAGCTGATCCTGCTGGTTGCACCGGCCAATTACACACTGATCCTGATTTCTGCTGCCCTGCGTGGTCTGGGTGAAGCACCGTTTTACGGTTGTATTTTCACCATGATCGCGGACACCATCGAGTTCGGCCACTGGAAAACCGGCATCCGTGTGCATGCGTTGCTGTTCTCGGCGTTTACCGTCGGCCAGAAGTTTGGCGGCGGCGTAGCTGGCTGGGCAATTGGTCAGCTGATGGATTGGTCCGGCTTTACCGGCCTTGCAGTTGAGATCCCCTCGGCGGTCAGCATGGTGCAGAATATCTACATCTGGGGCACGGTCATTGCTTGGGGCGCAGTTGTCCTATGCATGCTGTTCTATCGTTTGGATAAGCAGTATGACAGCATTGTATCCGACCTTGCAGCCCGCGGGCAGGTATAACAAGGAGTCGATAGAAAATGTATCAGAATTTTGAGCGTGGCGCGTGCGATCCGCATGCACCCTACCGCCCAGCATTTTATGGAACGTTTGAACTTCCCGTACCGATAGGCGGAAAGCAGCGGCGGATGCTGGTCTATGTGCCCGCAGATGTGCGCGAATCGACGGCCGGTGTGCTGGTGCTTGGTGCAAACGGACGCACGGCGGATGACCTGCTATGCGAAAGCGGCTGGCGGGAGATTGCCGATCAGGAGGAAAGCAAAGAAAAGCTGATTGTGTTTTTCCTCGAACCTGAACAGGGCATGTGGCATACGGAGGAACCCTATGGCATTGCGGGCGGTGACATAGCATATGTCGATGCAGCGGCAGCGGTTGCAGCTCAGCGGTTCCTGTTCTGTGTGCATGAAGCTAAGCTGTACCTAACCGGCTGCCGTGAAGGTGGCGTAATCGCTAATATGGCCGCTGCCTGGAACCCGGCGATTTATGCAGGTATCGCAACAATTGGCGGCTCAGCCGTCCTGCCGGACTATCTTGCGGCGGCGCGTGCGGACTTCTGCACTAACTTGGATGGTTATGTGGATGAGGCGCATTCCCACGGCATCCGCAAAGGCGATATCCCAATGCCTGCCTGGATCATCGACGATCCAAAGGCGGAGGCCCGCAAGGATACAGCGCTGGAACACTGGAAAATGGTGACCCGTGTCGAGCCTGTGCCGCGCAAGATCAATCCGGATCAGGATGAATATTATCGCACTGCAGAACTACCCTATGCCGCCAATCAGGATAAAAATGCCTGCCGCGTATGCCACAGCGTTATCCCGGGCGCGTCGGCAAACGACGCACACCTCCTGCTCCGGCGGATCTGGAAGGACTTCCTGTACCGCCAGCGCCGCTGGATGAGCGGACCGGGCGGCGACCTGCGTGTGACACGCGACCCAGTGCGCGACCTCGGCATGGAGTACCATTATGAAGAAATCGACGGCTGGATGCGCGAGTGGTATGTCTATGTGCCGGAAAGCGTGCACCGCCATCCGGAAAAGCGTGTGCCGCTCGTGCTGGCCATGCACGGCTACACCTGCAACGGCGAAATTTATGCTGGCAACAGCGGCTGGTATCAGGTTGCGGATCAGTACGGGCTAATCGTCGTGCATCCGACCGCACTGTACGCTAAGATCGACATGGAGAACAACTGTATTGATCCGAACAATGCTCCACTTCCGGCATGGAATGTGTTTGAAGAGGATGACCGCCCGGACGAGCTGCACTTTTTCACCACGCTGCTCGACCGGATGTGCGCAGACTATCCGGTCGATCCGGCGCGGGTGTTTGCGACCGGCCACTCCTGGGGCTCACTGATGACCCAGATGCTCGGACTGGCTATGCCGGAACGGTTTGCAGCAATTGCGCCGTGCTCGGGTGTATTCTTTGGCGGCGCAGAAAAGAAAATGCTCGCACAGGACTGCATGAAAAACCGCTCGGACGTGGAAATGCCGGTATGGATGTTCTGCGGCGAGCGCGAGGAATTCCTGATCGACGCTGTGCCAAAAAACGATAATGTGACTGGCTTCAATATTGCCATGTGGCTGCGTAACAACCACATGATTGACCAGATCCCGCCGGATTGGGCGGACTGTACACCAATCACAAATGGCCGCTGGCACGACCGTTTCTTCGATAAGGATGGCGTTCCGATGGTGCGGTTCACCTCGGTCGATTATATGCCGCACGCCACCATGCCGGAGATGAGCTTACGCATCTGGGAAGAGTTTTTCTCGCACTTCTGCCGCGAGGGAGAGCAGATACAATATCACAAACTCGCAAGCGAAGTATATGCGAGAAAGACTTAAAACCAACAAAATACCCGGTTAATGCAAAAAGGAGGAAAGGCATGAATCACAAGATGAAAAAGATGGTTGCGGTCGGCCTGACAGCAGGCATACTGTCCTCCATGCTGGTGACAGCAGGGGCGGCACAGGCAGATACGGCATACAACCAGATGATTGTCCAGCAGGAAACAACAGGCAACATCTATACATCGATGTTCACCGGCCGCTGGGACAACCAGCAGGTGAATGGTTTTACGGGCAATTACAGCGTTTATGTGCCAGCAAACTTTGAATACTGCTCCCCCGGCGTGATCCTGCTGACACCGGACGAGGTAACCGCAGCGGACTGGCTGGACAGCGCGCTGGGCACTGCATGGCAGGAAATCGCGGATGCAAACGGAATTGCGCTGGTGGTGGTCGAGCCGCAGGGTGGTAGCTGGAACTTGGATCAGCAGTCTACGCAGCGCGATGACGAGGCGTATCTGTATGGCATTTACGGCAAGCTGACCTCGAAGGCGGACGCGAACCCCTCGGTATTCGACCTGAACGAGCGTGCGCTTTACATGGTCGGTTACGGTGAAGGCGGCACGGCTGCCAATCAGATGGCGATGCTGTGGCCGGCGCTGTTTGCCGGCGTCGTTTCGGTGGGCGGCGAGGCGGTTTCCACGGATGTTGCCAACACGCTGGGCAATTCGATCAGCTATCCGTTTGCGGAATCTACCACGGCAGGCCGCGAGGAGAACAATTTACCCAACCGTGAAATCCCGGTCCGCACCTGGCAGATCGAAATCGGCGAAAACTCGCTGAAAGATACGGTGGACTATTGGCTGGATACCAATGACCTGTCCTCTGCAAGCACGGAAACCGCCAATGACTATGCAACGGTTGTCACCAATCTGAAAGAGGATGGCAGCGAACGGCCTGAGCAGGTCTGGTATTCAAGTGCCGCAGACGAAAGTGCTGTTGCGCCTGCTGTAATCTATCATGAGTTCCTGCAGCCGGTACAACGTTTTGTCGGCGATCCGGGCGGTTATCTGGAGTGGACGATACAACACACAAACGACGGCACGCACGGCTTCTTCCTCTCGGAGGAAAAAGTGGACGGTCATACCCGCAGATGGTACACCTATGTGCCGGAATCCTATGACGGCACTCACGATGTCCCGCTTGTTGTCGCAATGCACGGCTATTCGAGCGCGATCTCTGCGTTCACTGGCGACTCCCGCTGGCAGAACGTCGCAGATAAATACGGCTTTATCGTTGTCTTCGCGCAGGCTTACGTCGGTGATGGTGCATACAGCGAAGAAAGCTGCATCCCGGTGCCGATCTGGAACAACGCCTCCCCCGTCTATCTCAACTCGTCGGACAGCTCACCGGATGACGTCGCTTTTATCAAATACCTTGTTGATACGACCAAAGATGACTATTCAATCGATGCAAGCCGCGTTTATGCGACTGGCCATTCGAATGGTTCGGGCATGACTTGGAAACTGGCACAGGATGCGCCTGAGTATTTCACCGCAGTCGCACCGATCGGCCTTAACTGGGGCAGCTATCCGGGCTACGCGGCAGACAGCGGCACGGTAGATTTCAGCGGCTGCGCAGAAAACGAGTACCTGCTGCCTGTCTGGTGCATGACCGGCGAATTTGATCTGGGCGAAGCTGACAACTATTCCGCAGATAACAGGAACGGCAAAACGGTTGCCTATTGGAAGGCGATGAACGGAACTGGCAATGTAGGCGTCAAGACCACAGAGATCCGTGCAACGCGTTCGCCGCACACCTACAGCACCACGACTTACAGCGGAGAGAACAACGCACCGCTGGTGCGCTTCACACAGATATCGAACAACTGCCACTCCTACATGGAGGACATCGCCTTCATGGTTTGGGAAGAATTCTTCTCCCAGTACAGCCGCGGCGAGGACGGCACGCTATACTACAACGGACAGGAAGTTGAGAAAAACGACGGTTCGCTTTCCGAAACCTTTACCGACGTGGATGACCACTGGGCTTCCGATGCGATCACGACCACAGTTGATGACCTTGGTCTGTTTACGGGCACAGACGCTGGTGCCTTCTCGCCCGATGAAACCATGACCCGTGCCATGTTCATGGCAGTACTTTACCGCATGGACATAAACGCGCAGGCTAGCTCGTGCGACAGCGGCTTTGCGGATGTACCGGAAAGCGCCTATTACGCAAATGCAGTCACCTGGGCTGTGGAGAACGGCATTGCATCGGGTGCATCCGCAACGACCTTTGAACCCGACGCTGCTGTTACTCGTGAGCAGATTGTGACCTTGCTTTACAATTACGCCAAGTATCAGGGCATGGATACCACCGCTTCGGTGTCACTCGATTCGTTCACAGATGCTGCTTCGGTTTCCAAATATGCGGCACAGGCAATGCAGTGGGCGGTCGGCGCACAGGTTATGAACGGCCGCACCACGACTACGCTCGAGCCGCAGGGTATTGCAACCCGTGCCGAGGTAGCGCAGCTGTTGGTGAATTTCAATGCTCTGATCTGAAACCTCAGCAAAATATGTAAATTGCTTCTTTAATACATTTTAAACCAAGAGACTGTTGCAAAATGAAAGTGCAATAGCGATTTACACTAAATAATCTCAAAAAATGACACCCTTAAAAGCGTTTTTGCTTTTTGGGGTGCCATTTTTTCGCACTTCTTCTCAGCGGGCAATTTTGCAACATTCCTTTTCAAAGCTTTTGATGAGTTCAATCATCTCAAGGCTCATTCAAAAGTAGTAATCAGGTGGTAGAATAGCAGTTATACATATCGCCTACGCACTAAAATCTTTAGGATTTCGCTTGTTATAACTATAAATGTTTTTGCTTCTGCAGCATTAAACGCATCTACTGCAGTTTCCGTACCGTTCACCAGAAATGCTGCCACTGCAATCATATATTTATGACTTTGGCATAAGGAACCCCCCAAGGGATGCGGAGGCATCCCTTCGGGGGTTTCCTGTTATAGCGCATCAAAGTCAAGCATGAATATAGGTATGTTTACTCTTTTTCGTCCTCCGTGCGATCCAGCAGCGGAATCACCCGCAGTTCGATCTCCGGCTCACTGATATACATTTCCTCGCACTCTCGCTGTGCTTCGATCAACGTGTTGATTGCCTGTTCGGTCGCACGAAACAGCGTGAAATACATCTTTTTATAATCCGGCATAAAATCACCTCTATAACAGCAGAATAGGACATATTGTCCAAAATGTCAATAGGACGATTTGTCCTTTGTTATAGTTACCTTGGTGATGGTTATGAATCTCAGAATCCGGGACTTGCGCGAAGATGCTGATCTGACGCAAAAGCAAATCTCAGAAATTATTTTGTGTGATCAATCCCTTTATTCCAAGTACGAGCGCGGGGAACGTGTATTGCCGCTCGATCTGGCAGTCAAATTGGCCGACTATTATCAGGTATCGCTCGATTATTTGGTCGGACGCAGCAACAAACGAAAGTAAATACATGACAAAGCGGTACGGAGCATTCCGTACCGCTTTGTTATTTCGCCTGTAACCGACACATCTAAACTTGTGCTTTCGGTGGCAGTATGACCCGCCAGTTCCTTCCATTTCGCATGGAGCAGGAATAGTGTGATGCCTGTCTTTATTTTCTTGGAGTAGTACCCTGTAAGTGCAGTCGCAAATTCCCCAAAAATCTGTTAAACTGAACGAACAGAGACGGAGGGGATCGCAATGAAACGTTACAGCAAAGAATTTAAGGA
>NZ_JBQKJR010000082.1:0-9386 GCF_052117165.1 Agathobaculum sp. LCP25S3_E8 | reverse complement strand
TTCCTTAAATTCTTTGCTGTAACGTTTCATTGCGATCCCCTCCGTCTCTGTTCGTTCAGTTTAACAGATTTTTGGGGAATTTGCGACTGCACTTACAGGGTACTACTCCACCCTCTGCTGTCGTTCCTGCCCCCGTCTTTGGCGGCGTTTCGCTCTCCTTGGTACGCTCGTTGCGGTCAGGGTTCCTCCGTTTCCCTGCCGGAAGTCGTTGCGCTACATCGCCGGGGAGCATATCCCATACAGGCCGGTCATTCGATTGGAATAATCCATCGATGAACTACCTGTATCATAGAACATTTTTGAGCCTTGTGCCGTATGTCCACAAAAAAGGAATTAAGGGCAAATATCGGAAATTTCCACGATTGTGGAAAGTATGGTATAATCCAGTCAGGCGGCAGGGAAGCAGCCGCTGGAAAGGAGCGTGCGCACATGAAAGGAGCGACTACCATACAGGAACGCCTTTGGGATTTACGCAAGGAAAAAGGATTAAATCTGGAAGAACTGGCACAACTGACAAAGATTTCAAAATCTGCCCTTGCCAGCTATGAATCTAAGGACAATAAAGAAATCAATCATGGCAACCTTATCACGCTGGCGGATTTCTATGGAGTGTCCATTGATTATCTGTTATGCCGGACAGAAAACAGGGAGCAGGTCAACACGCCTTTAACAGAATTGCATTTGAATGACGAAATGGTTGCGCTTCTGAAAAGTGGCCGGATTAACAACCGTCTGCTGTGCGAACTTGCCACCCACAAGGACTTTATAAAGTTTTTGGCTGATATTGAGGTTTATGTGGATGGGATTGCTTCCATGCAGATTCAGAACCTCAACTCCCTTGTCGATACTGTCCGGCATGAAATTATAGAACGCTACCGCCCCGGAGAAGATGACCCGTACCTGCGGATTTTACAGGCCGCACACATTGAGGATGACGAATATTTCAGCCACATGATACAGGATGATATAAGCGTAATCGTCCATGATATTCGTGCTGCACACAAGTCTGACAGTGAGAGTGCGCCACCGACTACCATTGCCGAAGAATTGAAACAGGACTTAGAGGATGTTGCAAATTTCAAGGGAAGCCCTCTTGAAAAACAGGCTGCGCTTTACTGCAAGCGGCTGGGTATCAATTATAACAAGCTGTCTGATGTGGAGTTCCGGCAACTTGTACATATCCTTGAAAAATCGAAATTCTTCAAAAGCTATGTCGGCCAGAGAAAAAAACGGAAATAAAAAACCGCTGTTGCATGGTTGTGTATGTTTCCATGTGGCAGCGGTTTTGTGCTGGTGGTATTTAGTTGAGAACGTGGCTTGATAAACTGGAAGTTGTTTATTAAACCTTTTTAACCTTAACCAACAACATCATAGGTCTACGCATTTCATCACACATTCCCGGCATATCCATCATATCTGCCGGAGGCATTGCTTCCTCAATAGCCTCAATTTGAAAACCACATTTTATAAGTGGATTCAATATCTGCGTTAATGTGTGGTGCTGTTTAATTACTCGTTGACCAAGAAAATTGGTTTCTCTTTCGCCTGTGTAATAGTAATTGTCGATTGGCCAATATTTAGGTTTCCCATTTTCATCATAAATCCAATCCTCATTAACACCTGCGGTGAAAGTCGGATGTTCAATATTGAATAGGAAATACCCACCTACTTTTAATGTGCAATACACCTTTTGATAAACATTAGCTAAATTTTCGATATAGTGCAGTACCAGGTTAGAAACAACTAGGTCATAAGTATTTTCAGGATAAATGTATTCTTCAACACCGCAAACTTTATACTTGATTTTGTCATCAGAGTTATCAGCTACTGCTTTTGCAATCATTTTTTGACTACTATCAATACCAAGAATTTCAGTAGCTCCCATTTGTGCGGCATATTTGCAATGCCAACCGTAACCACATCCTAAATCCAAAACTTTTTTTCCCTGTAATTTAGGCACTTATGAATGATTTTCTACGCAAAATGGCAAAATTTCACCCATAGCAAATTAGCATTAGTTTAAGACGCCAACGCTGGAACAAGGATCAGATTCTTTACATTTAAACCGGCCGCAATGATTTCTTTGCCAAGGGCAGTGATCAGATATTTATAAGAACCGGGTATTTTTTCAATCAGACCATGAAGCCTGAGCCGTTTAAAAATCCTTGTCATCGCAGACGGCGTGATTTCAGGAAGATGTTCACGGATATTTTTCCCCTGCATACCAAAGGCCATGTATTCCCCTCTGCTGATGGCTTCCAGGATGGACAGATCGCGGGAATCAAAAAAGTTAAATCCACGGTAAGAACGTTCCTTCTCCTTTTGCGGGCGGCTGACTTCATCCAGCTTCTTTTTTCCGCTGCTGTGGTCATCAAAAGATGAAATAAATTCAAGATAGCGGAGGTTCGCAGATTTCAGGATTGCGAACAGATGGTACAGGCTGTAGATACTCTTTTTCAAAGGCGCTTTCTGAACGCTGGCAGTTCCATCTTTGTGCTGAACTTCACGCTCCACACGGAATGTGCTGATGTCATTGCAGGTACTTTCAATCCGCAGGACACAGCCGAATTTATCATACATTTTAATGGATACATCACCCATATGGTGTTTGATTCTCGTACCGGGAATACGCTGGTTATAGTTAGTTCCGATTTCTTTGATACAGTTATAAGTGATACGCTGTCCGAGGAATGTGGCGATATCATCTGGCTTTACCGTAAATATCGCAGTGCGGATGATTTCATCGTAAAGGGGTTCCAGATATTCAGGCTTTTTGAACATGATATCCGTTGCACATTCAATCTGTTGGACCGTCCATGTATAGCCAAGCCCAAGGGACTCAGGGACAGGGCTGTAACGTTTGGCAAAGACATCCAGAACCTTGTGGAGATCTTCCGGGTTAATCCGGTCGGAAAGCTTCTGGGCCGTTTCTATATCGGAAATTTCCAGAAAGGCGTTGTCGTGCATACGGTAACTAATCTGCTTCCTGTCCAGTTTATGGGCAAGAAGGTTATGCCCGTTCATATAAAATTGAAGGCGGAAAGGCGGCCATGTTGGGACGCGCAGATAGCAGAGGCCAAGTTCTTTGTCAATAAAATAAAAATAGTAATGGAGACATTTGCTCTGATCGAACTTTAAGAAAGTCTTCCCTGTTGTTTTATCATGCCATGGTCTGTAAGTATTGCAGCATTCCATGGCAGAAAAGATATGGACGAGGCCTTCTGTTTTTCCGGTTTCAGAAATGATCTTCTGGATACGGTCATCTTTGCGGAAAGCATGGAGTTTGCGTATGAACTCAATTTCAATCCCGTTTTCCGAAGCAATCCTATCCGCATTCTGCCGAACCTGCTCTGTAAGGGGCTGTGAGAAATCAGAATAATCAAAAATGCGGATGTCGTTGGTCTTCATATATGTGGTCATTGCATCAGCATGGCTCCAGTTTGGGATGTATCCCTGGATGATCATGCGATCATAACAGGTAATGATGCCATAAATTTTATCAGCGTATTTATCTGTAAGTAACATAATAGAAATCCCCCTTTTTCTTTAGAATAACACAAAAGGGGGAACTACAAAATAGACTTTTCCGGTTTATCCGGGTTAGGGAATAACGGTTGCAACTGATGCCACTCTCCAGCAGCTTTCAGACCGTCTTTGCTTCTTCCCATTTCCGCATATGCGGCAAAAAATTCACTATTATCGTAAACATTTCTCATTGATAATTACCTCCACAACTCCCGATTTTTCTGGCTTTATTATATTACAATGTCCTTCCAGATGGAATAGGCTTCCTCAAAAATTCATTCAAAACCTCTATGTTTGTCAACTTTCCGCTTCGGTATCTGATTCCGGCTCATTCTTCGTGATAACAAGCCGCCCTTGCTGGCATTTCACGGTAATTTTATCCCCAGCGGAAAAACCGGCCTGTTCCAGCCAGTTTCCCTGTAAAAGAATCTGCGGCGGCGATTTTTTGAAAGCACCTCGCCCATTATAAACGGTCAGTTTACGGTCGTCCATCCGTCCTCCTTCCCCGCCGCCTGCCGGCATACGATTTCAAATACATCCCCATCCTCTGTCCTGACAGTGAGCAGGCTGTTCTGCTCGTCTGCGTTCAGGTCGGCAATCCCCATCCCTTCGCTGTCGTTCAGTAAATCAAAAAGTTTGTCCCTAAAATAATTCAGTTTCATTCTGTTGTTCCCCTTTCATAGCTTATAGTCTATTGGCTAATATTATATAGTCTTTTAGAAGCTATTGCAATCCCTATGTGTGATGTAGTCTAAAAGTGAACAAAATAAATGCTAATAGCTTATGAAATGGGTGGGCATTATGGAAACAAAAGGATTGGGCAAACGTATCAACATGGTGAGGAAAGACCGGGGATTCACGGCTGACAGGCTTTCAGAATTATGCAGTATAAACGCAACCTATCTCCGGCAGATTGAAGGCGGGACAAAGGTTCCCAGCCTGCCTGTATTTATCAATATCTGCAACGCACTGAAAATTTCCCCGGATTATCTGCTGCGGGATGCGCTGGGAGATAATGAGGTCAGTGATATACGGGAACTGGCAGAGTTGTGGGAAAGCACTTCGCCCAGCCAGCAGGAAATCGCCGCTGCCATGATTCGGGCGGTATTGGAGCGCAGGGAAGATTAGAAAGACCAGCCGGTAATCGGCTGGCCTTTGCATATCCAATCAAATATAAATCAATTCGCTTTTTATGATTTCCTCTGCCCGGTTTCGGATATTGTTCATCCGCCCTACCCATTCAAGCTGGTTCCGGGCTTTCAGTTCCTCGGTCACTCCCTCGGTGGCTTTCATCTGCTCTATGATTAAGTCAAGCCGTTCCTCCGCCTGCTCGTTCAGGTCGGCAAGGTACGTCCATAATTTCCCTGTTAGGATAAGGGAACTGTACCATGCCGGATGTTCCTGTTTCAGATATTCCCGGTGCAGCCGCCCATAATGTCCGATAGGGCGGTCTTCCTCCGGCAGCTTCAAGTCCGGGATATAATAATCGCCTACCAGAATATAATCAATGCCGTTCTCTGTGATTCTTTCTTTCAGTTTTTCCATTATCGTTCCCTCTTGTGGCGGAAGGCTCGTCACTGGCCAGTTCAATCACGTCCATAATGCCACAATCCAGCGTTTCGCAGATTCGTGCCAGCGTGTCCATGCTGATGTGTTTTCCTTCTTTGCCCATATTGGCAATCATATTTGTGGTTAGGCCAGCGGCAAGCCTTAAATCTTCTTTCCTCATGTTTCGCTCTATCAGCGTGTGCCAGAGCGGTTTGTAGCTGATGTGCATTTTTCTCCCTGCCTTTCTGCCCCGGATGGGCGCTTGCCCCCATTATATCAGGTTTCTTGCTAATCCACAAATATTTCTTGACGATATCGCCGGTTCCGTCTGGATTGTGCTTTTCCTTTCCTCTTTTGATTACCTCTAATTAGCCATGACCTGCTTCATGCCCTGGCTTTTGGAACCTGGGTTGTCCGATCCATAGCCCTCCAGCAGATTGACAACGCCCCACACGCCAAGTCCAGCGCCGAGGGCTACAACAAGAGTCTGCAAAGTATCAATAGCGGAAGTGAAAAACTGCATAGAGCCTCCTTTTCTCCGGGGTATTCCCGGCCATGAAAAAAGCCGCCATTTCTGGCGGCAGGTTTACATACTTCGGGACACTTTGTCCCAAAGCCCTATTTATGCAAAGGCGTCCGGATCGTCGATGTCATCATAATTGAGGATGTCCTCGTCCTCGCTTGTGAGCCCATCGTCCGGCACAGCCACGGCATACACCTCACACAGCTCGTCCGGCCCGGGCCGCCTGCGGCGGTTAATGAGCCGGTCAAGGTCAAAGGCGTTTTTCTTTTTGTCGGCTTCAGCCGTATATCGGTAGTTCGGGTGCTTTTTCAAATCGTATTTCGGGGAATAGAACGGGGGCAGGCCCCGAAGCTGTAAAATGCACTTATCCCCAGGCATGGTCGCCAGTTCGCTGGGTGTCATCAATTCCCGGCCCAGCCGCTGGTTATTTTGACTGTAGCTTTCCGACTGGCCACGGGAGCGGCTGTCCGTCTGCATGGAGATGGTAGCCTTACCCAGCCAGTTCTCGGATATTTCCTTGATGGTGCTGGCCTCCCGGCCTCCGAGGAATATCACGCTGTCCATATTTCCCAAAATGGTTTCGGCGTGTTTATCGTAAATTGCCTTACACTGGGCCAACTGCTGATAGAACAGCGTCAAGCTGATCTCACGGGAACGGATGACAGCCACGATCTTTTCAAGCTGGGGAACCTGCCCTGTGTTGGCGGCCTCGTCCCACAGCACCCGTACATGATGGGGCAGGCGGCCTCCGTGAACATTGTCGGCCCTCTCGCACAGCAGATTGAACATCTGCGAAAAGGCCAGAGCCACAAGGAAATTATAGGTTTGCGTAGTGTCCGAGATGATAAAGAACACCGCCGTTTTTCGATCCCCGATGCGGTCAAGCTCCAGCTCGTCATAGGCCATGACCTCCCGAAGCTGGGGGATGTCAAAGGGAGCCAGCCTTGCGCCGCAGGAAATAAGGATCGACTTCGCTGTTTTGCCGCTGGCTAATTTGTACTTTTTATACTGCTTGACCGCAAAGCAATCCGGCTTTCGTTTCTCCAAGCCCGCAAACATATAGTCCACGGCGTTCATAAAATCCTCGTCATCCTCCTTGACCTCCATCCCGGAAATCATGTCAACCAATGTGTTCATGTTCCGATCCTCGGCGGGCCCCTCGAAAATGATATAGGCGATGAGGGCGCAGTAAAGCAGGGTTTCCGATTTTGTCCAGAACGGATCGCCTTCCTTGCCCTCGCCTTTGGTGTTGGAAATGAGAGCGTCCACAAATTTAAGGATGTCGGCTTCGTTGCGGATGTACGCCAGCGGGTTATAGTGCATGGATTTTGTGAAATCAATGGAATTGAACACCTTGATCCGATACCCACGCTTTTGCAGGAAGTGGCCCACCTGCCCGAGAACGCCTCCTTTGGGATCGACACACACATAGCTGCATCCGCCGTTTTTGTCTGCGCTGGCCTGCAAAATCTGCGGGGTAAGCCAGAACCGGGTTTTGCCGGAGCCGGACGAACCGATCACACAGGCATTGAGGTTGCGGGCGTTGGCCGGATTTTTCGGGCGGGTATTCATGGTAAGGAACTCCGTCCCGGTCAGAATGATGTTGTTTTCAAACTTTGGATCTACGAAAGGGGCTATATCTTTCGGACAGCCCCAACGGGCTGATCCATACTCCTCATCCCGCCGAAATTTTTTGGCGTTTTTGCTTTTCACATAGACCATCACCCGGAACGCCACAGCCCCCACAATGCCAACGAGCCAGTCAAAGGGAGCAAGCCCCGGGGCAAAGTCAGCAAAGGCCGGGCCAATGGTCTGGCCCAGCCCCATGAGCTTATGAGCAAAATCCGCACCCGCCGCCAGACGGTAGGCCGTCCCCAGCTTGAGAAAGGCCCACAGGACAAACAGATACGGGATGTTGGGAATAAGGTATTTTTTGATGCTATCGTTCTTCACGAACCACCTCCTTTGACCGTTCCTGTGTTTTGGGCGGTTCCTTTACAAGCTGTTCCGCCGCTTTTTTGAGTTGTTCCCGGATGGGGATGCGGCTGGATTTTGACTGTTCCAGAAGCCTGCGGGAGTACCGCTCAAAACAGGCGGTAATTGCATCCGCCTGTCCCGCCTTGAAAAACAGCAGGTATTTGTCCGGCCCGGTTTTGTAAAAGGCATAGTCCACATTAAAACGGCGGGCCATACGGTCAAAGAGCTTCGGGGCCTCCACCTCGATGCTGTTCACATTTTCGCCGTGAGCCATGAGCTTTTTCACGCTCTGCCTGCCGTGGGGCCTTTGGGCTTTCTTATGCCGTTTGGCGATCTGGCGGCCCGCCGCCCGGAGCACATAGGCCAGCCCCCGGGCTGTCAGTTTGCTGGCCCGGACAGAAATCGCTATGGAGCTCCGGGAAATTTCTTCATCAATCAGTTACACCGCCTCCTTTCGCCTTGGGACAAATTGTCTCGAAGTCCCGTTACCGTTCCTCATGGTGTTTTTCAGCCAGCCGCCGGAACCCCTCCTTTGAGGAACCGTCAATAATTTCTTGATAAGCGGCCATCTGCTCCCGGATCGAAAGCTGGGGGTAAGCAAAAACCCTGTGTCCAGCGGGGATGTCCTGGGGGCCGTGGTAGACCTCCCGGAAATCGTCACTTACCTTCGTCACATAGCCGCCCGGTGCAAAGTGTCCGTTTTCGTTGATGGAAATGTCCCGCCCGTATGCTTCAAAGTCAAAGTAGGGTTTTATATTGTCCGGCACTTCGAGACTTTCCATATCCTCCACATAAAGGCGGCCCAGCATTTCCTCATTGTCCACGCCGGGATGCAGGTCGTAGCAGTCCAGGTTTTGCGTAAGGTTGATCAAGTCCTGCACAGAGCCACAATGCTGGCCGCTGTCCATAACCGCCTCCAGCGTTTCCCGTTCTGATGGGGAGAGCTCCTTCAGCAGATGGGCCAGATGGTTGAGCTCGTCAATGTTTTCATACTCGCCCAGATAGTCATAAAGGCCGAGAATGTCGCTGTCAAAGGAGATAATAAAGTATTCCTGGCAGCGCACCCCGTCCACGCCGATCCGCTTTAAGAGGGACTGCACCTCCTCCGTGTTGGTGGGGAAATGCAGCGTTTCCCCCACCAGATGCCCCGCACTGTAAAGGGCAGGATTTGAAATGAAAGCCTCAAAAACAGACTCCATCAGCGTTTTCCCTGTCCCTTGACGGTCAGGATGCCCTCAAGGGTGGTGGCGGTAATTCCCAGCCGCTGGGCCACGGCAATATCATTTTTCATGGCCTCGGTCATGGTGTGGCCGCAGACCACCAGCACATGGGAGCGGCGCAAGAGGTCACGGCCCATGTCGATGCCGCTTTTATGCTCCTCGGGCACTGCGTCATTGAGAAACAGGGGCAGATAAAGGGGCGGGCAGATCGGGGAAAAGCCTGCCTCATAAACCGCCCGGCAGTAGCGGGCGGCCTGTTCTGCGTTTTCACTGTCGCCGCTCAACCATGCGGCGGTAATGTATGCAAGGGGACGCTTCATAGTCAATACCTCCGATATTTTAATAAGAAAGTTCAACCCAATCCCCCCGCCCTTTCCCAATCATGGGAAAGGGGGCGGCTCTGGAGGATATACCCCCGCCGCTTGCCGGGGAAATAGCACAGCCGGGGCAGACCGTCAAGGGCAGGCCGCCGTAAAACGGCGGTGAAGTGCTCCCCAAAAGTTGGACAAAAGTTATGCGGCAAAGCCATTTTGAATTCTGTATTGGACAGGACTTAACCCATTCAATTTTTCTTTGATTCGGTTATGGTTATA